>NZ_JBEXTX010000026.1:0-76625 GCF_040614175.1 Amycolatopsis sp. NPDC006131 | reverse complement strand
TGTCAAGGCGGGAAAGCGTGCCTTGACAACCCTGGTCGGCGACTAAAGATCGGCTGTGGATCGGGGGCGGGGGAGGTCTGGTTGGGGTGGTCGGTCCGCTTCCGTTGCCGGGCGGCGGTTTGTGAGGCAGGAGTTTTTCCGGTCCTGTCCCGGTTCCGGATCATCTGTGCTTCACTTCCCGTGACCGATCGGGCACTAGAAGGGACTTCTGGGGTGACGAGCTGGCGCGATCTCGCGACGTTCATCCGGCAGCAGTACAAGGTGATTCGGGACGAACCGGACGAACTGCGCATCCGGATCCGCTTTCAGTCCGATCCCGAGGAGGAGGAGCGCACCCAGATCGTCGTCATCGCGCGGGAGGTTCTCGACCGGCGGGACGAGTGGATCCAGATCGCGACCCCGTTCGCCCGCGTGGACGAGGTCGACGTGGTCGGGGTGCTGGCCGAGGTCGGGCACACCACCGTCGTCGGCGGGGTGGTCGTCATGGGCGAGTACCTGGTGCTCCGGCACTCCCTCCCGCTGGCCAACCTCGACATCAACGAGTTCGTCGACCCGCTCGCCCTGGTCACCAGCTCCGCCGAGCTGCTCGAAGAACAGCTCACCGGGCGCGACGACTACTGAAATCCGGTTGCACTGAAATCCGGTTGCTCTGAAATCCGGTTGCTCTGGGCCCGTCCGCGGGTAACCCTGTGGATCCACCAGAGCGAAAGGATCTTCGGATGTTCACCGCCGTCGAGGGCGCCCGCGTGCCGATCCGCATGTGGGCCGACCCGGCGACCGTCGAGGACGCTGCGATGCGTCAGCTGCGCAACGTCGCCAACCTGCCGTGGGTGCACGGTCTGGCCGTCATGCCGGACGTGCACTACGGCAAGGGCGCGACGGTCGGCAGCGTGATCGCGATGCGTGACGCGGTCTCCCCCGCCGCGGTGGGTGTGGACATCGGCTGCGGCATGAGCGCGGTCCGCACCTCGCTGACGGCCGACGACCTGCCCGACGACCTCGGCAAGCTGCGCCGCCGCATCGAGGACGCCGTTCCGGTCGGCTTCGCCATGCACCGCACCCCCGTCAACCCCGCCCGCGTGCCCGGCACCGGTGGGTGGAACGAGTTCTGGTCCGCGTTCGGGCAGCTGCACGACGGCGTCCAGAACCTGCGCGACCGGGCGCGGGCGCAGATCGGCAGCCTCGGCGGCGGCAACCACTTCATCGAGGTGTGCCTCGAACAGGGCGGCCCGGACGCCGGCCGCGTGTGGCTGATGCTGCACTCCGGCTCCCGCGGCATCGGCAACGAGCTCGCCAAGCGGCACATCGACGTGGCCCGCAAGCTGCCGCACAACGCGGACCTGCCGGACCGCGACCTGGCAGTGTTCGTGGCAGGCACGCCGGAGATGGCGGCCTACCGGCGCGACCTGTTCTGGGCGCAGGACTACGCGGCCCGCAACCGGGCCACGATGGTCGCGCTCGTGCAGCAGGCCGTCGCCGACACGGTGCCGGGCGTTCGGTTCGACGAGCCGATCTCGTGCCACCACAACTACGTCGCCGAGGAGACCTACGACGGCGTGGACGTGCTGGTCACCCGCAAGGGCGCGATCCGCGCGGGCTCCGGCGACCTCGGGATCATCCCGGGCAGCATGGGCACCGGCTCCTACATCGTCCGCGGCCTCGGCAACGAGACCTCGTTCCACTCGGCGTCCCACGGCGCCGGGCGGCGCATGTCGCGCACCAAGGCACGCAAGACGTTCACCGCCGCCGACCTCGCCGCCCAGACCGACGGCGTGGAGTGCCGCAAGGACGAGGGCGTCGTCGACGAAATCCCGGCCGCGTACAAGGACATCGACTCGGTGATCAAGGCGCAGACCGACCTCGTCGAAGTGGTCGCGCACCTCAAGCAGGTGGTGTGCGTCAAGGGGTAGGCAGCGGCTTCGCCGGGTAGCTGCGCAGCACGAGCGACGTCGTGACCGGCCCGAAGCGGGCCAGCGAGTCCACGACCTGTTCGAGCCGCTCGGCGTGCGTGCAGTGCACGTCGAACAGCAGGCAGTCCTCACCGGTCACCCGGACCGTCGAGACGACCTCGGCGATCCGCTCGGCGAGGGCCAGCGCCTTCGGCAGCTGCGCGTGCGTGGTGCGCAGCCGGACGACGGCGTGGATGTTCAGCCCCACCGCGGCGGGCGCGACGACCGCGCGGTACCCGAGGATGACGCCGCTCTTCTCCAGGCGCTGGATGCGCGCGCCGGCCGCCGGCTGGGACAACCCCACCCGGCGGCCCACCTCGGCGCCGCTGAGCCGCCCCTCGGTCTGCAACAGCTCCAGGATCGCGCGGTCGATCTCGTCGAGTGATTCCATCGTTGTCGCCGCCACTTCCCTTGAGATCACTTGTCCGGCCCACCCCGGGCCGTCGAACCATCGATCATCATCCCCTGGCGGCGCCCGGTCGTGCGGGGGCCACGAGTGGAAGCGGCGGTGGACGGTGGTCGCGTACGTCATCATCCCGGGGATCGACGGCTCGGACGAGAAGCACTGGCAGACCTCGTGGGAGGAGCGTTGGGGCGCCACGGCCGTCCGGATCGCCCCGGCCTCCTGGACGGAGCCGGACCTCGCGGACTGGGTGGCGGCGGTCGGCGCCGCCCACGCGACCGCGGCCCGGCGCGGCGAGCGCGTGGTGCTGGTGGCGCACAGCCTCGGCTGCTGGGCGGCGGCCGAGTGGCTGGCCGTGGCCCAGCCGCGCGGGGTGGCCGCGTTCCTGGTCGCCCCGCCCGACCCGCGGGGGCCGGCGTTCCCGCGCCAGGCCGCGCCGACGTTCGCGAACCTGCGGGCCCGGCCGCTGCCGTGCCCCGGCCTGGTGGTCGCGAGCGACGACGACCCCTACTGCCAACCGGCGGCCTCAGCCGCGCTCGCCGACGCCTGGCGAGTCCCGCGGCGCCTGCTCGCCGGGCACGGCCACCTCAACTCCGGCAGCGGCCTCGGCGACTGGCCATCCGGCCTCGGCCTCCTCACCGAAGCCGCCGCCTGACCTACCACTGCCGCCCAACGCGCAGCGCGGCCAGTTCCGGCGCGGAGAGGTGCAGCACCTCGTACCGCTCGGTCGCCTCGCCGTCGTGCTCGCCGAGCACGAACCGCACCAGCTGCCAGTGGTGCGGGTCCAGCGCGAGGGCCGCGCTGTGCACACCGGGCTCCAAGGCGGTCGCGGTCAGCCCGGCGAGTGCCTCCTCGACCGCCTCGGCCGGGTTCTCGCCCACCGGGGTGACAAGGCGGGACGCGTGCCGAGGTGTGCGGTCGCGCGCTGGACCGGGCTGGAAGGCCAGCCCGGTCCAGTGCCGCACCACCGGGCGGCCGAAGTCCCGCACGATGTTCTCGAAACCGCCGCCGCCCACCAGGAACTCGGCCATCCGCCCGGCTTCCCGCCACAGGTAGAACGGCGCGTACTGGTTCGGGCTCTCCCGGATGAGGTACGCCTTCAGGCCGAGGCCGGCGCGGTCGTCCAGCGCGTGCCCCCGCTCGGCGACCCGCCTGCGGATGATGCCCATGTCGTAGTCGGCGGGCAGGGCGATCTCGTACTGCTTCGCATACATCCCCGCACTGTACCTACTGGTATGTACGGAGAACGTAGCCGGTGTACTGGTACTCCGAGCCGTGCTCGCGGCGCATCGCGATCTCCCGGCGCGCCGCGGCGACGGCCTCGGCCATCGCGGGATCACCGGCGGCGGCGTCGGCCCGGGCGGCCAGGTGGTCGTAGAACTCGTCGAACCAGTCGCTGTCCGGCTGCGGCAGCACCGCCTCCACCCGGTAACCCGCGGCCACCGCAGCGGCGGAGTTCTCCTCGGTCGTCCTCAGTGGATACTGCGCGTCCCAGAACTCCCGCGCGGCCGCGGACGGCGTGCCGGTCGACCATTCGCATTCGGTGAGCACGAGCGCGCCACCGGGCTTGAGCAGCCTCTTCCACGTGCGCAGCGCGGTGTCGAAACCGAGCACGAAGACCGAGCTTTCGGCCCACAGCAGGTCGAATTCACCGTCCGGGAACGGGGGGTCGGCCATCGACGCGTTGACGGTGTCTACGTCGAGCCCCTCGGCCGCCTCGGCGAGGTCGTCGAGGAAGGGCTGGTGGGTGTCCAGGCCGGTCACCCGCGCGCCGGCCTTGGCCAGCAGCAGCGCCGACCGGCCCGGGCCGCACCCGAGGTCCAGCACCCGCGGCCGCTCGGGCAGCGGGCGGGCGAGTTCGAGGAGGCGGAGTGTGGTGGCGTCGGATCCCGGCCCCTGCCGCGGCAGGCCGTGGAACAACGCGAAGAACGCTTCGGTCACGTGCGGCAGCCTCCGGCCCGCCGCACGGTGGCGCAACCGGTTTTCAGCCGGCCAGGTCGACCTCGGCGGTCAGCACGCCGTGGTGCTCCTGCAGGTCGACGCACCAGGTGCGGGCGAGCCGGTCGAGGATGTGCAGCGGGAGCCGCAGCGCCGCGTGACCGGGCAGGGTGCGGCAGCGCAGCTCGCGGATCTCGGCGCGCAGGCTGCTGCCCTCGGTGTGCCGGAGGCGGACGGTGAACGGCGCGTGGGCGTGCCGGCAGGCGAGGCTGGCGAGGGTGTCGACCACCAGGAGAGCGCGTTCGTTCGCCTCTTCGCTCTCCTCGTCGAGGAGCGCGCGGAGATGGCGCCGGAGCCCGGCGAGGTGGGGCGCGCCCAACAAGGGCACGCCGCTGGTTCTGTCACAGATCTGGGCTGAGTCCGGCAAGACGGTCCTCCGCTGTTCCTTCAACGGGCGTGGAGCGTCGTTGTACCCCGGACAAGGGAACGCGAAACCTGCTCGCCGTCAACGGCTCAGATCCGGTGCGGCGTCGGCGATCCGCTGCCGCATCGGCCGTTCCCGCAAGGCCTCGATGGCCTCGTCGACGAGCTTGCTCAGCGGGTAGGCCAGCTCGTCTTCGAAACGTTTCGCCGCGGCGGTGGTCGCCGCCCACTCCGCGTCCAGGACCGGCAGCAACTCCTCCGCCCTGGGTGTCAGGTGAACGATGCGGTGACGGGCGTCGGCGCCCGGGCTGAGCGTCACCAGCTCCGCCTTGACCATCTGCGCGACGGTCTGGCTCGCCGCCGAGTGGGTGACTCCGATGGCGGCGGCGAGATCCCGGATCGGCTGCGGGCCGCCGGCGGCGAGCGCCCGCACCACCGGCGTGAAGCGCGGCCGGAACCAGGACAGGCCGAGGTCGGCGTAGATGGCGGCGACGTCGCCGTCCAGCAGTTCCAGCAGGTGCCGCAGCCGGGTGGCGAGCAGTTCGGCGCCAAGGATTGTCACAGCGCTAATATAACAGCACTGTTGCATCTGGAGGGATCATGACCCAGCTCCACCCCGTCGCCGAGCCCTACACCGAAGGCATGCTGGACGTCGGCGACGGCAACCGGATCCACTGGACCGAGTGCGGCAACCCCGGCGGCAAGCCCGCGGTGTTCGTCCACGGCGGGCCCGGCTCCGGCGCCTGGACCAATTCACGCGGCTACTTCGACCCGGAGCGCTACCGGGTCATCCTGTTCAGCCAGCGCAACTGCGGACGGAGCACCCCGCACGCGAGCGACCCGGCGACCGACCTGAGCCACAACACGACCGAGCACCTCATCGCGGACATGGAACGGCTGCGCGAGCACCTCGGGATCGAGCAGTGGCTGCTCTTCGGGGGGTCCTGGGGCTCCACGCTGCAACTCGCCTACGCGGAGCGGCACCCGGAGCGGGTCAGCGAGATCGTGATCGCCGGCGTGACGACCACCCGGCGCCGTGAGATCGACTGGCTGTACAACGGGGTCGGCCGGTTCTTCCCGGCGGAGCTGGAGCGGTTCCGGGCAGGCGCAGGCGACGTCGAGGGCGACACGTTCGACGTCCTCGCCGCCTACGCGCGCCTGATGTCGGATCCGGACCCCGCCGTCCGGGAAAAGGCCGCCCGGGACTGGAGCGCCTGGGAGGACGCGGCGGTCTCGCTCGAACCCAAGGGGGTGCCGAACTCCTACAGCGACCGGCCGTCCCGCGACCTGCTCGCGATGACCCGGATCTGCGCGCACTACTTCTCCAACGCCGCCTGGCTGGAGGAAGGCGTGCTGATCCGGGAAGCCCACCGGCTGAAGGGGATCCCCGGGAAGCTCATCCACGGCCGGCTCGACATCAGCAGCCCGGTGGAGACCGCGTGGGAGCTGACCCAGGTGTGGCCGGACGCCGAACTGATCGTGATCGACGACTCCGGCCACACCGGCAGCGACGCGATGCGGGCGGCGTGGCGCGCCGCCCTCGACGAGTTCGCGGTCAGGCCAGCTCGGGGATGACCTTGTTCGTGAACAGATCCACCGACGCGCGGTCGTAGGCGATGTCGGCGAAGTAGGTGATCGCGTAGGTCATGCCGAGACCGCGCAACTCGGTGAGCCGCTCGGCGATCTGCTCGGGAGTGCCGACCAGCGGCCCGTTCGCGAACGAGTTCACGGTGCTCTCGAGCAGGTCGGCGGACAGGTGCGGCTCGTAGTGCGAGCGGATCCACGTCAGGCGGTCGGCCACGTCCTTCTCGGTCTCGCCGATGACGACGTTGTAGTTGGCCGAGCGGACGATCGCGTCGAAGTCGGTGCCCACGTCCTGGCAGTGCGCGGCGAGGACCTCGGACTTGTGCTTGAAGTCCTCGGCGCCACCGGCGAAGTTCGTGTACCGGGCGTACCGGGCGGCGATGCGCAGCGTCTTCTTCTCGCCGCCGCCGGCGATCCACAGCGGAATGCCGCCCTCCTGCAGCGGCAGCGGGTACGACAGCGCGCCGTCGACCTGGTAGTGCTTGCCGTCCAGGGTCGCCTTGCCCTCGCTCCACAGCTGGCGCATGATCTGCACGCCCTCGTCGAGCATGCCGAGCCGCTCGCCCGCGGACGGGAAGCCGTAGCCGTAGGCCCGCCACTCGTGCTCGTACCAGCCCGCGCCGATGCCCATCTCGACGCGCCCGCCCGAGATGACGTCCGTGGTCGCCGCGACCTTCGCCAGGTAGGCCGGGTTGCGGTAGCTCATGCACGTGCACATCTGGCCGAGGCGGACGCGGCTCGTGGTCGCGCCGAGGGCGGCCATGAGCGACCACGCCTCGTGCGTGGCCTCCGCCAGCGGAGCCGGGACGGTGTGGAAGTGGTCGTACACCCACACCGACTCGTACGGCCCGTTCTCGGCGTACCGGGCGATGTCCAGCATGGTCTGCCACTGCCCGGCGGGCTCGATACCGGTCAGGTCGAGCCGCCAGCCCTGGGGGATGAACAATCCGAAGCGCATGCGCCCAGCCTAGCCGGGGGGCGAGTGACCGGCGGAAGAAGCCTTGATGTCCATTTCGGACGTCACTCCACTGTGGACGGCCGCGCCTCAGCGGCTGATGCGGCCTGGCATCGGCTGCGGCTTGCTCGGCGGCGGCTGCGGGCTCGGTGGCCGGCGCTGCCACGGCCGGGAACTGGTCCTGCGCACCTGACCCCCCGGGACGGTCTCGACGACATTCGCTGGCGAAGACTAACCACACCCCGGGTGTGACTCACGCGGCGCACCCTCGTTCTGGGGCGGGAGTTGCTGGAGTGGCTGGTGTTACCGCTGGTTCGGTCCCTTTTGCGCGATTCCCACTATGCGAGGTGCGACGACGGACACCTTGGCGCCGGGCGGGAAGATCAATTCCCTGCAGTGTGACACAACGAACCCGGCGGCCTCGATCGCGGTACGGGTGTCGCGGTTGGGCAGGCACCCGCCCATGAGCCGTGGCCAGACCAGTGCGGCGAGGTCCTGCCACCGCGCACGCAGCGGCGACCGGGCGCGGACGTGCTCGTAGAACCGCAGCCGCCCGCCGGGCCGGAGCACGCGCCGGAACTCGGCGAGCGCGGCGGCCTGGTCGGGGACCGAGCACAACACGCCGCTGACCACGACCTCGTCGACGGACCCGTCCGGCAGCGGCAGGCGGTCGGCGCGCGCGTCCAGGACGGGGACGCCCGACTTCGCCGCCTCGGCCCGCAGGGCGGGCTCCGGCTCGACGGCCGTGAGGTCCACGCCGGGCGGGTAGTGGGGGAAGTTCAGCCCGGTGCCCGCCCCGACTTCGAGCACGCGCCCCCGTGCGCCCGCGAGGAGCTCCCGCCGGAGCGCGGCGCCGCCCCGGGCCTCGTTCCGGGCGCCGATGCGCTTGAACAACCACGCGAAGAAGCGGTTCGCCATGCCTCGACGCTAGGGGAGGTTCGCCAGCGCCGGTACCGGTCCGGCAGGCAGACCGCGCAGGGCCGGTACCCGGCGGCGATCGCGGTCGGCTCGTCGGCGAAGAAGATGCGGTGCCGGGCGTAGTGGCCGCGCGCCAGGGCGCGCCGGGCGGACGGGCAGGTGAGCAGGCCGTAGATCCGCAACCGCCGGTGGCCGCCCAGGGTGCCGGGGTCGGTGCTGCGGTAGGGGCGCCCGTCGGCGCCGAGGAGGGTGTAGGGCACGGTTCGAGGGTGCCGGGGGTGGGAGGGGTGCGCTGGCGTGTTCCGGTCGTGGCGCTCGGCGGAGGTGGCGCGCAGCGGCAGTGGCGGTCATGTGGCGGGTCGGCGGCGGGGCAAGCGCGGCGGCGGGGCAGCGGCGGGTCAGGTGCGGTGGCGGTCAGAGGCCGGGGCGCCGGTCAGCGCCGTCGCGGCCAGCGGCCGGGCGCACTGTCGAGGCGAGTAGCGGCCATCGGCCGCAGCAGCCAGCGGCCGATGAGCGTGCGCTTCGCGGAACCGGCCTCAGCGGCGCCGATCCCGCGCATCGCCACCACACTCCACAGTGGACCCAGACGGTTCCCACAATCCCGCGGCCCGGCCGTTCGCCACGTGTTCCTCGTACACCGCCACCTTGTGCCGGATCACCGCGAGGCTCTCCTGCAGCTCCGCGATCCGCTCCCGCACCCGCTCCTCGTGCTCGCGCAGCAGCGCCAGCCTCTCGGGTTCGTTGCCCCTCCCCTGCCGCACCAGTGCGGCGAACCGGCGGATCTCCTCCAGCGGCATCCCCGACGCTCGGAACCTCGTGCAGTACCGCAACCACTCGACGTCCGCCTCGCGGTAGACGCGCCTGCCGCTCGCGTTCCGGGCCACCGGGCTCGCCATCAGGCCCTCCCGCTCGTAGAGCCGCAACGTGTGCACGCTCAGCCCGGTGCGCCGCGCGACCTCGCCGATGCTCAAGTCCACCGGACCAGCCTAACTTGACCTAGACGCCGCTCTAACTCCTAGCGTCGCGGCCATGATCCAGAAACCACTGGGCACCGGCTTCGGCGCCCGCACCACCGCGGCCGACGTCCTCGCCGGGGTCGACCTGACCGGCAGGCTCGCGATCGTCACCGGCGGCTACTCGGGCATCGGCCTGGCCGCCACCCGCGCGCTCACCCAGGCCGGCGCGCACGTCGTGGTTCCCGCGCGCCGCCCGGAAGCCGCGCGCGAAGCGGCCGAAGTGGACGAACTCGATCTCGCCGACCTGGGCAGTGTGCGCCGGTTCGCCGAGCGGTTCCTCGCCTCCGGCCGCCGCATCGACATCCTCATCGCGGGCGCGGGCATCATGGCCGCCCCGGGAACCCGCGTCGGGCCCGGCTGGGAGTCGCACTTCGCCGTCAACCACCTCGGGCACTTCGCGCTGGTCAACCTCCTCTGGCCGGCCCTGGCGCCGGGCGCGCGCGTCGTGGTGGTCTCCTCGGCCGGGCACCAGCTGTCCCCCATCCGCTGGCACGACATCCACTTCGACACCGGCTACGACCGCTGGCTCGCCTACGCCCAGTCCAAAACCGCCAACGCGCTCTTCGCGTTGCAGCTGGACGTCCTCGGCCGGGAGCGCGCCCGCGCGTTCTCCCTGCACCCCGGCGCGATCCTGACGCCACTGCAACGGCACCTCGACACCGCGGACATGGTGGCGGCGGGCTGGATCGACGAGCACGGCAACCCCGCCGACCCCAGCTTCAAAACGCCCGAGCAGGGCGCGGCCACCCAGGTCTGGGCCGCCACCTCACCACAGCTCGACGGCCTCGGCGGCCTCTACTGCGAGGACTGCGACATCGCCGAGCCGACGGACAGCACGGAGATGATCGCCGGGGTCCGCGACTACGCGGTGGACCCCGCGGAGGCCGAGCGGCTCTGGGCGCTGTCGGCGGAGCTGACCGGCATCAACGCGTTCTGAGCGCGGCCAGCTCCCGCGCCAGGTTCGCCTTCGCCGCGGCCTCCCACCGCGACCGCGCGGCCGCCGTGGCGTACAGCGGGTCCCGCGCCAGCAGGTCCGACAGCACGGCCGACCGGCCGGCGCGCCACAGCTCGTCCGAGATCGGGGCGTATTCGGCGCGCACCGCACTGCGGTAGCGGTCGTAGGCGACCTCGTCCGCGCCGAGGATCGCGAGGTCTGCGTCGAGCAGCGCCTGCGCGGTCGCGTCCCCGTCCGGCGCGGCGTGCGTGAGCGTGGCCAGCACCAGCTCCTCGACCCGGGTCACGTGCTCCGGCCGCACCCCCGCCCGGCGCAGCCACGACACCGCCCACTCGGCGCTGCGCCGCTCGTCCTCACCGGGCCGTCCGTCGTACACGACGTCGTGTGCGGCGGCGGCCAGCGCGAGCACCGCGCGTTCCTCCGGCGGCAACCCGAGGTCCGCCGCCAGGGCCGCCGAATCCCGCAGCACCGCGAGCACGTGCGCCGTGTCGTGGTAACGGCGGTGCGGTTCCGCGTACCGGGCGGCCAAGTCCGCCGCCGCGTCCGCCGCCACACCGCCGTCGCCACCGAGCGCCCGTACCGCGCTCACCCAGTCGTTCCGCACGCACCCATCATCGCGCGGGCCGGATGTTCTGGTTGACGTGGAACACGTTCTCCGGGTCGTACTTGGCCTTCACCCGCGCCAGCCGGTCGTAGTTGTCCCGGTAGGACGCGCGCACGCGTTCCTGTCCCTCGTCGTCCATCATGAAGTTGATGTACGCCCCGCCCGCGGACGTCGGGTGCAGGTCCGACCAGTAGTCCTTGGCCCAGCGGGTCATCACGTCCACGTCGGCCGGCTCCGGCGACACCCCGACGATCACTCCGGCCCAGCCGCCGTCGCGGTGACCGAAGGCGGTCGCGTCGGCGGGGACGCGCGCCGCGGCGCCGTCGATCGGGTACAGGTGCATCGTCGAGAACGGCGTCGGCATCGTCTGCCCGTACCGGACGTGGACGTCGATCGCCTCGTCGGTGATCTCGGTGAAGAAATCCGCCTTCCAGTACCACTGCAGACCGGCCGGGTACAGGGCGTCGAACGCGGTCTGCAGGACGTTGTGCGGCATCTCGTGCAGGCCCATCACCAGCGGCGAACCGTAGGTCTTCACCGGCTCCAGCACCTCGTCCGCGCGGTCGTGCGGCCCGGTGTAGCACCAGACGATCCCGCACGCCTTGCGTCCCCACAGCTGTTCGGGGAACGGCGGTGCCGGCGGGATGGTCAGCAGCCCGAACCATCCAGACAGCTCCTCCGGCAGCGACGGCAGCAGCTCGCGGTACCAGCGCATCACGTCCGGGGTGTCGGCCAGGTCGTACAGCACCGGCCCGCCGATGATGACGCCGTGCTCGCCGATGTCGTGGGCGCGGAACGTGAACGAGGTGACCACGCCGAAGTTGCCGCCGCCGCCGCGCAGCGCCCAGAACAGGTCCGGGTGGGACGTCTCGCTGGCGATCACCAGGGTGCCGTCGGCGAGCACGACGTCGGCCGAGAGCAGGTTGTCGACGGTGAGCCCGAACTTCCGGGCCAGGTAGCCGACCCCGCCGCCGAGCGTCAGCCCCGCCACACCGGTGGAGCCGAGGAACCCGCACGGCACGGCCATTCCGAACGGGACGGTGGCGTGGTCGACGTCGGCCCACGTGCACCCCGCGTCGACGCGCACGGTGTGGTGCTCGGGGTCGACGGTGGTGCTGTGCAGCAACGCGAAGTCGATCACCAGGGCGTCGTCGGCGACGCCGAGCCCGCCGGCGTTGTGGCCGCCGCCGCGCACGGCGATCGTGATGTCGTGCGCCCGCGCGAACTTCACGCAGGCGACCACGTCCGCGGTGTCGCGCACCCGGACGATCGCGGACGGCCGCCGGTCGATGGACCCGTTGTACACGGCGCGGGCCGCGTCGTACCCGGGGTCCGACGGGAGCACGAGGTCGCCGCGCAGGGTGGCGGCCAGCTCCTCGTACGGTGCGGTGGCGATGGTGGTCATGGTTCCTCCTCAGGTGGGTCGCCACGACGCTAGGGACCGGGCGTTCGCGCAGCGTTCGCCCGCGCGGGCTCAGCCGGAGCCTGCCCGAACGGCGAGGTCGTGCTCGCACCGCCGCACCAGGGCGAGGCTGCCCTGCGCCCTGGCCAGCCGCACCGCGGAGCGCAGCCGGGACACCGCCGTGCCCGGGTCGTCGAGGGCGGCGCGCTTGCGCATCACCTCGGGCATCCACCACACGTCGTCGCGGGCCTGCCCGGCGACGATCGCCGCGTCCAGGGTCGCGCGGGCCGCGTCCGGGCCGGACAGGTCGGCGAGCAGCGCGAGCCAGTACGGCATCCGCGCGAACGAGCCCTCCGCGCGCAGGTTGTCGATGCCGCGCCGGGCGACCTCGGGCCGACCGGTCCGCCAGCCGCCCAGCACCAGGCCCCACTCCCGGTAGTAGGCGAAGCCGTAGCGGTCGCACAGCTCGCCCAGCTCGCGCACGGTGTCGCCGAGCCGGTCCACCTCGCCGCACATCTGGTAGGTGATCCCGGCGTAGGCGAGCCCGACGGCGAGGCTGTACGGGTGCTCCGCCGACCGGGCGAGGTCGATCGCGTCCTGGCAGGCGGCCAGCGCCTCCCCGGTGTGGCCGAGCAGCCAGTGCGGGTGCGCGGCCCACCCCGTCGCGTGCACGTCCGGGCGGGTGCCGACGGTCAGCGACGGGGCGCCGCGGGACAGTTTCACGGCGAGGTCGAAGTGCTGCAGCGCCTCGGCGGGCCGCCCGAGGCTGCACGCGCTCCCGCCGTACACGAAGTGCGCCGCACCACGCAGTTCCGAGTCCGGGTCGACGAGGTCCAGCACGCGCGTGGCGACCTCGTAGGCGTCGGCGGTCCGGCCCTGCACGAAGCGGGACGCCCACAGCCCGACCATCGCGGTGAGCATCGAATCCTGCTGCCCCAGGCGTTTGGCGAGGGCGATGGTGCGCTCCAGGGCCTGCTGCAGCTGCGGCGAGGCGTACCCGTGGCGGGCGTTGAGCGGCGCCGCCATCGTCTCCAGTATCGCCAGTTCCTGACGGGCGGACTCAGCGCTGTCCGGCTGGGCCCGCACGATGTCCAGCGCCTCCTGGTGCAGCCGGATCGCCTCGGCGTGGGCGAAGGTGCTGGACGCGAAGGCCGCGGCGCGCCGGTAATAGCCGACCGCGCGGTCCGGGCGGCCGCCCCGCGCGTACTGCTCCGCGAGACGCCCGGACACCGGGTCGGTGTCTCCGGCGTGCAGCAGCTCCAGCGCCTGCGCGATGCGCCGGTGCAGCAGCCAGCGGTTGGGCGGGCTGACCAGGCGGTAGGCGGTGTCCCGGAGCAGGTCGTGGCTGAAGTCGTAGCCGCCGCCGATCTCCTGGATGATGCGACGCCGCCACAGCTCGTCGACGGCCTGCACGACCGTGTCCGGTTCGAGGTCGCTGGCCTCGGTGAGCAGGGCGAGCGTGAAGTCCCTGCCGACCGCGGCAGCGAGCCCGGCGATCTTGCGCGCGGCCGGGCTCGCCTGGTCGACGCGGTTGCGCAGCACGTCGGTGAGGTCGCTGCCGGGCAGTGCCTTGCCCCGCACGGCTTCGACGACGTAGAGCGGGAACCCGCCGGTGGTGGCCTGCAGCAGCGCGCGGTCCGCGGGGGCGAGCGGCTGCCCGGAGATCAGCTCGGCCAGCCGGGCGGATTCGGTGATCTCCAACGGGTTCAGCGTCAGCTCGGTGAGCAGGCCGGTGGCCCGCATGCGGGTGGTCCACTCGGCGAGCTCCGGCCACTCGCCCTCGGTGCGCAGGGTCGCGGCGACGAGGACCGGCGCGTCCGGGGCGAGGCCGAGGCAGAACGTGAGGAACGCCAGGGTTTCCTGGTCGCACCACTGCAGGTTGTCCAGCACCAGCAGCATCGGGCGGCCGGTGCCGGTGAGTGCTCTGGCCAGGCCCTCGAAGAAGCGGTGCCGCTGCCAGGCGTCCACCATCGCGCGGGGGCCGGTGTCCGGGTCGCTCCGCGACCGGCCGGCGGGCACGAGGCGGTCCACTTCGGCGCGCCACACCGGTTCCAGGTTCGCGGTCGCGGCCCGCACCGCGGGGGCACGCAGCCAGTCGGCGACCGGCGCCAGCGGCAGCCGTCCTGGCGTGCCGAAGCACTGGGAGGTGGCCACGATCGCACCATGCGCCCGCGCGGCGGAGGCGACTTCGGCGACCAGCCTGCTCTTGCCGACGCCCGCGCCGCCGCAGACCAGCACGAGCCCGGGGCGGCCTGCCGCCGCGGTCTGCCAGACGCGCGAGAGGAGTGCGATCTCCCGGCCGCGCCCGACGAGCCCGGTGGTGCCGGGGCGCGGGCCCGTCGCGTCGCCGGCCAGCAGGCGGCGCAGGGCCCGGCGCGTCGTCTCGTCCGGGACGACGCCGAGTTCGCGTTCCAGGGTGGACGCGCAGTGGTGGTAGGTGCTGACCGCGCTGGCCCGGTCCCCCATCGCGGCCTGCAGGTCCATCAGCGTGCGGTAGCCGTGCTCTTCCAGCGGGCGCAACTGGATCCGCCTGCGGGCGGCCTCCGCGGCGCCGGGCAGGTCGCCGCGGCTCTTCCTGGCCTGGCACAGCAGATCGCACAGCCGGACGCAGGACGATTCCAGCGCGGCACGCGGCTCGATCACCCATTCGTCGTTGATGCCGGGCAGGAATTCACCGTGGTAGAGCGCGATCGCGGCCGGTGCGTGTTCGAGCACCCCGTCGCCGGTCTGGGCCGCCGCGCGGGCCAGTTCGAAGTCGCGCACGTCGACGCGGACGCCCGCGGTGTCGCGCCAGCACAGATCCTTCGCGGTGACGACCAGGCAGTCCTGGCCGAGGGTGTGGCGCAGGTGGTGCAGTTCGCGGCGGAGGTTGGTCAGCGCCTGCGGTTCGGACGAGTCGGGCCAGAACAGTTCGGCGATGCGCTGCCGCGGCTGGGGCACGCCCGCGTGCACGACGAGGTAGGCGACGAGCGCGACGGTGCGCGGCGAACGGGTCACCACCGAACCGTCCGCTTCGTCGAGAATTGCCTGCTCTCCCAGCAGGGAGACCCGCAGCATCCCGCCAGAGTAGACCGCGAGGCGGGTCCGATCGACGGAATGCCTAAAGCCCTTGCCGGGCCAGTGCCTCGCCGATGATCCGGGCGCCGTCGGGAAAAGCGCCCGGATTCGGGCCCGAGTAGTTGAGCCGCAGGTACACCCCGGGCGGCTCCGCCGGGAACCATTCGCCGCCCGGGTTCACCACGACCCCGGCCGCTTCGCAGTCACGGACCAGGCGCGCCGGATCGGTGGCGTCCGGCAACCGCACCCACAGGTTCAGCCCGCCCTGCGGCAACCCTTCCAGGCGTGCCGCCGGCACGTGCTCCCGCAGCGCGCCGGCGAGCAGGTCGCGCCGCGCGGCCAGCTGGCGGCGCACCCCGCGCAGGTGCGTGCGCCACCCGGGCTGGGTGACGACGTCGAGCGCGACCGCCTGCAGCAACCCGCTGACGTACATGGATTCGCCCTGTGCGCTGGCGAGGATGCGCTCGCGGGCCGCGCCGCGCGCGATGATCCCGGCGACCCGCACCGCCGGGGACACGCTCTTCGTCAGCGACCGCAGGTACACCACGTGCCCGCGGTCGTCCCGCGCGGCGAGCGGCACCACGTCGGCCGCGATCCCGAAATCGTGCGCCCAGTCGTCCTCGATCAGGAACGCGCCGTGCTCGCGGACGACGCCGAGGACCTCCTCGCCCAGCTCGGCGGGCCAGCGGGCGCCGGTCGGGTTGGCGAAGTTCGGCTGCGCGTAGAACGCCCTGGCCCCGGTGTGCCGGAACGCGCGGTCCAGCTCGTCCGGGTCCGGACCGTGCGGCCCGCTCGGCACGGGCACCACCCGCACCCCGGCCTGCGCGGCGGCGAGGATCGCGCCCCAGTACGTCGGCGACTCCAGCACCAGCGGCGCCCCGGCCCCGACGAGCCCCCGGAACGCGGCGCTGAGCCCGCTCTGGCTGCCCGGGAACACGACGACGTCGCCCGGCGCCGCCGGACCCAGCTCCGCGGCGAACCACGCCTGTAGCTCCGGCAACCCCGCGGCCGGCGGGCGGCTGACCGCGGAAGCGCCCCGCGCGGCGCGGGCGAACGCCGCCCGCACCAGCCGTTCGGGCAGCAGCTCCCGGTCCGGGTAACCGGAGTGCAACGCGATCACGTCGTTCGGCACCGTGCGCAGCGCGGTCGACACCCGCGGCACGCGGTGCGGCGGCGACCCGAGCGCCGCCGTCTGCCACCCGTAGTCGTTCGCGCGCGCCACTCGGACCGCGCGCACGAAGGTGCCGACACCGGGCCTGCTCTCCACGACGCCCTGGGCCGCGAGGGTCCGCAGCGCCTTCTGCACGGTCACCGGGCTCGCCGCGTACTCGGCGACGAGCGCGCGGGTGGACGGCAGCTTCGCGCCCGGTTCGGCGGTCGCGATCCACTCGCGCAGCCCAGCCACGATGCGAGAGCTGCTATCGTCGGACATGAGGCAGGATAGTAGCGCTACTCTCGCCGAGCGCCCGGTGCTACCGCCCGCGCGGGCCGGTCTCGGCTGGGGTCTGCTGGGAGTCACGGCGTTCTCGTTCACCGTCCCGTTCACCCGCGTCGCCGTCGGCGCCATGTCGCCGCTGTTCATCGGTTGCGGGCGGGCGGTCGTCGCCGCGCTGCTCGCCGCGGTCGCGCTCGCCTGCACCCGGCAACGCCTGCCGCGGGGCGTGCAGTGGTTCCGCCTCGCGATCGTCGCCGCGGGCGTGGTCGTCGGGTTCCCCGTGCTGACGTCGTTCGCGCTGACCACCGCCTCGGCCAGTCACAGCGCCGTCGTGATCGCGCTGCTGCCCGCCGCCACCGCGGTCATCGCCGTGCTGCGCGGGCGCGAACGGCCGGCGGCCCGCTTCTGGGTGGCAGCCGCCCTCGGCGCGGTCGCCGCGGTGGCGTTCGCGTCCCTGCAGGGCGGTTTCACCGGCCCGCAGTGGTCGGACCTGCTCCTCGTCGGGGCGGTGCTGGCCGCCGGGATCGGCTACGCGGAGGGTGGCCTGCTGGCCCGCGAACTCGGCGCGTGGCAGACGATCTCGTGGGCGCTCGTGTTGTCCGCGCCGCTGATGACCGCGCTCGCGGCCGTCGCGGCGTGGCAGCACCCGCCGACGGGCACCGCCGTGGACTGGGCCGCGTTCGCCTACCTCGGCGTGGTGAGCATGTTCCTCGGATTCTTCGCGTGGTACCGGGGGCTCGCGATCGGCCCGATGGCGCGCGTGAGCCAGATCCAGCTGGTCCAGCCGGTGCTGACCATCTGCTGGGCGGTGCTGTTCCTCGGCGAGGCGATCACCTGGCCGACCGTGCTCGGCGGCCTCGCGGTGATCGCGTGCGCCGGGCTCGCCGTGCGCACCAGGCTGATCAGGCGAGCGTGACCTCCTCCGGCCGCCGGTCCGGCCGCAGCCCGCGCCACGACGGCGCCCGCAACCGACCGTCCGACGTCCACTGCCGGAACTCCACCTCGCCCACCAGTTCCGGCTCCACCCAGTGCGCGTTGCGGGCATACTCGCGGGGCACCGGGCTGTCGAACGGGCTCGCGCGGCGGGCCAGCGGGCGCAGGCGGGCCTGCAGGTCGTCGAGCATGCGGTCGGTGAAGCCGGTGCCGACGTGCCCGGCGAAGCGCAGTCCGGTCTCGTCGTGCAGGCCGAGCAGCAGAGCGCCGAACGTGCCGGAGCGCCGTCCCTCGCCGGTGGTCCAGCCCGCGATCACCACCTCCTGCGTGCGGGTCAGCGGCGTCTTCACCCAGTCCGGCGACCGCACGCCGGGCTGGTAGACCGAGCCGAGCCGCTTCGACACCAGCCCCTCCAGGCCGACCTCGCGCGCCGCGCTCAGCAACTCCGCACCCTCCACGTCGGACGCCAGGAAGTGCCGCCGCACCCGCACCTCCGGCCGGTCGATGCCCAGTCCCAGCAACCGTTCCCGGCGTTCCTCGTAGGGCAGGCCGGTGCAGTCCTGCGATCCCTCGCGCAGCAGGTCGAACGCGAAGAACACGACGGGCACCGAGGACAGCCGCGCCGGGGTGGGCACGGTCAGGTTCATCCGCTGTTGCAGGCGCCCGAAATCCGGCCTGCCGTCCTCGTCGAGCGCGACGACCTCGCCATCGATCAGCAGCGTGCGCGGGTCGTGGCCGAGCACGGCCAGCTCCGGGTAGGTGCCGGTGACGTCACGCAGCCGCCGCGAGTAGAGCCGGACCTCGCCGCCGGACACCGCGGCCTGGCACCGCACCCCGTCGTACTTCCACTCGAACGCCCAGCCCTCGCTGTCCCGCACGGGTCCGGGAACGGCCAGCATGGGGGCGACGGGCTCGGGCAGCGGCATGCCCCCGATGCTGCGCCGGATCGTGGGCTTCCGCCAGTCGGCCACACCTCTTCGTGGGGACTTAGGTCACCACTTTCCCCGTTCGCCCCTTCGGAGGTATGCCCCGTCGCGGCCGCGGTGGACCGTTTCCGCTTTCCCGGCTGGGCAAGAAGGGCCCGCAAATCGACAACGCGTTGCTCCAGCTGCTCGCGCGGGCGATCGACGCGGGCACCAACGTCAACCGCACCGGGTTCGACGTGCCCCGCGCCGGCACCGGCCCGACCAAAGCGGCGGAGCGGGAGGCGCTGATCCCGGACACCCGCAACGACGAAAACCTCGCCGTCGCGCAGATCCACGCCAGGTTCATCAACTTCCACAACCGCGTGATCGACCATTCGCCGCGGATTCCGTGCCGAGCGCGCTGCTCTTCGAAGAGGCCCGCGGTGAAGTGGTGCGGCACTACCAGTGGATGCTGCGCGAGGACTACCTGCCGCGGATCGTGAACCCGATGATCGTCGACGACGTGTTCACCAACGGGCGCAAGTACTTCGACTCGCAGACCGCGGGCGGCCCGGCGACCATGCCGATCGAGTTCTCGGTCGCGGCGTTCCGCCTCGGGCACAGCATGGTGCGGGAAACCTATTCCTGGAACCGGATCTTCGAAGCGGGTTCCTCGCTGGGCATCGCGACGCTGTTCCAGCTGTTCACCTTCAGCGGCACCGCCGGGACCGTCAGCCCCACCAACGACCCGGCCGACCTCGACGACCCGGACGCGGGCACGTTCCTGCGCCTGCCGACCAACTGGATCGTGGACTGGCGGCGGCTGTTCGACTTCGGCCCGAACGGCGTGCCGAACCCGACGAGCGTGCCGCTCAACCCGGCGCGGCGCATCGACACGCTGCTGGCGAACCCGCTGGACACCCTGCCGGCAGGCACGTTCGGCGGCCGGGAGGGCGGGCACGCCGGCGACGACATCCAGCGGAATCCGGCCTACCGCAACCTGATCCGCGCGAACATGGTCGAGCCGGCCACCGGGCAGCAGATGGCCGAGTTCCTGGAGACGACCCCGCTGACCGCCGAGCAGATCCTGACCGGTGCCGGGGATGGTGCGGACCTGTCCACGCTGAGCCCGGAACTGCGTCACGAGCTGGTCGCCGACACGCCGCTGTGGTTCTGCGTCCTGCGGGAGGCCGAGGTGCACGAGGGGCGCCTGAACGGGGTCGGCGGGCGCGAGCCGCCACTCGATCCTGAACGAACCGGGCCGGCAGCCCGGTTCGGCGCGCGGCACGGCAGCTTCACGATGGCCGACCTGCTGCTCTTCGCGGCAGGCGGGAAGCCGGAGAACCTCAACCCCCTCGGCGACAAGCCCTAACCGAGCATGCCGCGCTGGTGCGCCAGGGAAACCGCCTCGGCGCGGCTCCCGGCGCCCAGCTTGGCCATCACGCGCGACAGGTGCACGCTCGCGGTCTTCTCGCTGATGAACAGGCGCTCGCCGACCTGGCGGTTGGTCAGCCCGCCCGCGACCAGTTCCAGCACGGCCCGTTCGCGCGGGGTCAGCACGTCGTCGGCGGGTGCGGACGCGGCCGTCAGCCTGCCGCGCCGGGCCAGGTCCGCCACCGCGGACCGCAGCGGTTGCGCGCCCAGCCCGCCGGCGGCGTCGTGCACCAACCGGGCCTGCTCGGCCGCCGCGTCCCGCTCGCCGTGGGCCAGCAGTGCCGCGGCCCACCGCCACCGGGCGAGCAGCTGCCAGTACGGCAGGGGCGCGGCCTCGTCGACCGCGACCGCCCACGCGGCCGGGTCGTCCGCGCCGCGCAAGCGGTTCAGCTCCGCGGCGAGCCGCGCGGTCGGCGCACGCGTGTCCGGGCTGCGTTCCTCCAGCCGGACCTGCATCGGCGACACCAGCTCGCCGCAGGCGGCCAGCTCCTCGCCCTGGCCGACCAGCTCGGCGGCGTCCCCGCCGCGGCGCCGGACCTCCTCGGCGTGGTCGGCCAGCGCGGACACCCCGGTGATGACCGCCCACCGCATGTCGGCCAGGCTCGACCGGGTCAGCGCACGCAGCTGCTCGATCACGGCCCGGACCTCCGCGACGGCCCGCCCGGCGTCGCCCTGCCACTGCGCGGCCTCGGCCAGCGCGATCCCCAGCAGCACGCCGGTGCGCGCGTCGTCGCGCTGGTCGGCCAGCCGCGCCGCGAGGTCCTCGACCTCGGCGAACCGCCCCTGCGCGGCCAGGATCGGCGCGGAGTACGCCCCGACGCGGGCCCGCGCGAACCGCGGCGCTCCGGGCACCGCCGCGCGGTCCAGCGCGGTGTCCCAGTCCCCGAGCACGTACAGGTCGAACAGCTCGCTCGTGCGCGCATCGACGCCGACGTCGCTCCAGCCGAGCCCGGCCCGTTCCGCGCGCTGCCACACCCGCGCGGCCATTCGCGCCGCGCCAGGCAGGTCACCGCTCACCAGCAGGTTGCAGGTGACGTTGTGCAGCGCCCGCAGCTCGACCCGGACCGCGCCGATCTCGGCCGCGCGGTCCGCCGCGGCCAGGCCGAGGCGCGTGGACAGCTCGACGTTGCCCTGCCAGTTCTCGAACGCGGCGAGCGTGACCATCCCGTCGACCTCGACCTCGGGCGCCCCGGCCGCGCCCGCGTCGGCGATGGCCTGCTGGACGTGGCCGCGCAGCTCGTCGACGTCGACGTCCGGCACGCCCCACACCCAGGCGCGAGCCCGCAGCGCGAGGACCCGGGCGCGCACGACGCTCGCCGGGCGGTCGCGCACCAGCTCCCACGCCTCGGCGACGGCCTTGGACACCTCGCCGCGGTGCAGGTCGAACGGGATCAACGCGATCGCCAGCTGGTGCCGCGTGTCGGCGGCCAGCTCGGGGTCGTCGCGCAGGTCCGCCTCGGTCACGGCGGAGCGCGCGTAGGTGACGGCGCGGTCGGCCTCGCCCGCCGCGTACGCCATCGCGGCCGCCGAGCGCAGCAGCGCCAGCTGGTCCCGTCCGCTGATCCGCTCCGGCTCGTCCACCGCCTCCCACAGCTGCAGCGCCTGCTCGAGGTGGTGCAGCGCGTCGCCCGGGGCCTGCATCCCGGCCGCCTGGTCCGCGGCCCGCACCGACGCGGCGAGCGCGGTCGGCAGGTCGTGGCTGCGGAAGCTGTGGTGCGCGAGCGCGGCCGCGGTGCCGTTCGCGGCGGCCAGGCGGGCGAACGCGGCGTGCAGGCGCACCCGCTCCCCGGGCAGCAGGTCGTCGTAGACCGCTTCGCGCAGCAGCGCGTGCCGGAACGCGTAGCCGTCCTCCGCGGCGACGAGGACGTTGTGCAGCACGGCCTCGCGCAACGCGGTCTCCAGGGTGTCCTCGTCCAGCCCGCAGACCGTGCGCAGGCTGGCGTGCGCGACGAGCTGCGCCGCGCCGGAGACCGCGCGGGCCACGCGCTGCGCCTCGGGGCTGAGCCGTTCCACGCGGGCGAGCAGCAGTTCGGCCAGTCCCTCGGGCAGGTTCGCGCCGCGGCGCACCGCGGCCGTCAGCTCCTCGCAGAAGAACGGGTTGCCCTCGGAGCGTTCGGCGACGGTGCGCACGGTGGTGTCCGGCAACGCGCCTTCGGCGAGCGCCGAAACGAATGCGACGGCCTCGGCCGCGGCGAGCGGGGCCAGCTCGATCCGCGCCACCGAAGGCAGCCGGGACACCTCCGCCAGCAGCGGGCGCAGCGGGTGGCGGCGGTGCAGGTCGTCGGTGCGGTAGGTGGCGACCACCAGCAGCCGCTGGGTGTCCAGCCGGGACAGCAGGAACAACACGAGGTCCCTGGTCGAGGCGTCGGCCCAGTGCAGGTCCTCCAGCGCGAGCAGCACCGGGCCACGGGCGGCGAGGTGCACCAGCAGCGCGTGCACCGCGTCGAACAGCCGCAGCCGTTCCACCGTCTGGTCGGCGGGCTCCGGCTGGGTGAGACCGGGCAGCAGGCGCCCGAGCACCGGCCACTGTTGCGCCGCCTCCCGCTGCCCGCCCAGCGCCTCGGCGAAGGGCAGGTACGGCAACCCCGCTTCGCCGACGTCGAGGCAACGCCCGGACAGCACGGTCACCCCATCTGCTTCCGCGACCAGCTCACCGAGCAGCCGCGACTTGCCGACCCCGGCGTCACCGGCCAGGAGCACCGCCCCCGCCTGGCCCGCCCGGGCCCGGTCCAGCGCGGCACGCAGGGTGTCCAGCTCGGGTTCGCGGCCGATCAGCGGGATCGCGGTGTCGAGGCGAGGCACACCTCATGCTCCCACGGACGACGATCAGCGCGGGGGTCGTTCGTCGGCGAGGGCGGCGACCGAATCGGCCAGCCCGAAGCGGTCGCGCACCCGGCACAGGAAGTCCGGCTCGTCGAGGCGGACCAGCCGCGCGCGCCGGCTCGCCGCCTGCACGGTGATCCAGTCGCCCGGCTCCAGCACGCCCCGCAGCTGCCCGTCAACGCTCACCGCGGCCTCCCCGGACTGCTCCAGCACCCGGATGCCGACCCGCTGCTGCGGCGCCAGCACCACGCTGCGGTTGAAGACCATGTGCGGCGCGACCGGCGTGAACACCAGCGCGTCCAGGCCGGGCGAGACGATCGGGCCGCCCGCGGAGAAGCTGTAGGCGGTCGAACCGGTCGAGGACGCCACGACGAACGCGTCGGTCGAGTAGACGGCGAACTGCCGCCCGTCGACGTAGACCGCGAGGCTGGCCTGCCGGTCGCGGGCCAGCTTCTCCACCACGATGTCGTTGAGCCCCAGCACGTCGAGCTGGATGCCGTCGCCATCGGACGGGGCCCGCCGGGTGGTGGGCGGCGGCAGCGCCGGGCCGCGGCCGTAGCGCAGCATCGGCTCGATGCCCTTCGGGATGCTCAGCGGCCGCGACGCGCACATGGTGAGCGTCATCCGCGAGTCCTCCTGGAAGGCGCCGTCGTTGACCGCGTCCAGCGCGGCGACCACGTCCTCGGTGGCGACCTCGGTGAGGAATCCGACGCGGCCCACGTTCACGCCGAGCACCAGCGACCCGACCGGCGCCGCGACCCGCACCCCGCGCAGGAAGGTGCCGTCGCCGCCGACGGTGACGATCAGGTCCGGGTTGCCCGCGCGCTCGGCCTCCTCCTTGGCGTGCCGCCGGTGGCCGTCGAAGTCGTCCCACACGTCGATGTCGGTGCACGGGATGCCGCGGGCGGCCGCCCAGGCGCGGACCTCGCCCGCGGTGCGCCGCGCGGTCTCCTTGCCGCCGTGCACCACCAGGCCGATCCGGGAAACGGAAGCCATGTCCCTCCTCGCGACCGGAGGCACTCCACGTCGGCCTCCTCGGTACCAAGCTAGTACCGGCGGGTCAGGACGCGAGCGGCTCGGCGCCTTCGGGCACCGGAACGAGGGCGGGCTTGGGCAGTTCCGCGCAGCTCACGCGCAGTTCGGCCGGCCGCGGGGTGGCCCAGGTGCCCAGCATCAGGAAGGTGACGGACTCGCCGGGCCCGAGGTCGAGCGCGTCGGGCAGGCGGCGGGTGAGGGAGCGGTCGTAGCGGTCGCCGAAGTCGACCCGGACGCCGGTGGCGAGGACCGGGCCGGTGTTGGTCAGGCGGTACCACTGCTGCGGCTGGGCCTCGAGGCGGAACGCGGGCGCCGGCCCACCGCCGCGGCGGGGCCGGGCCGACCGGCGGCCGAACCAGAACGCCGTCGCCACGGCCAGGACCAGCACGGCCACCTCGATCATCAGTCGCACAACCAGCTGATCGTCCGTTCGGGGCAGTGCGCTACCCGGGGTGATCGAACCGTGATGTGACAAGCACGATCATCAATGTCCCGTCCACCAGGGATTCGGGCAGCGGCCACCCGGGGTGCTTAGCGTGTGCGCGCCTTTCCTCCCGAACCCCCGAAAAGGTGACGCATGACCGACCTCTCCCCCACCCGCCGTCAGGTCCTGATCGCCGGTGGCGCCGCGCTCGGCGCCGCCGCCTTCGCCGGCTGGGGCACCGCCTCCGCCAGCCCGGTGCGCGACCCGTTCACGCTCGGCGTCGCGTCCGGCGACCCGCTGCCCGACGGCGTCGTGCTGTGGACGCGGCTCGCGCCCGAACCGCTGGCCGCCGACGGCCTCGGCGGCATGCCGTCGAAGGTCGTGCCGGTCGAGTGGCAGGTCGCCGCCGACGAGCGGTTCCGGCACGTGGTGCGCGCGGGCGCCGAGATCGCGCGGCCGGAGTCCGCGCACACCGTGCACGCCGAGGTGTCCGGCCTGCGGCCCGGCGCCGAGTACTTCTACCGCTTCCGCGTCGGCAACGAGATCAGCCCGGTGGGCCGCACGAAGACGGCGCCGCGGCCGGGCGCGCGGCTGGACAAGTTCTCGTTCGCGTTCGCCAGCTGCCAGAACTACCCGGACGGCTTCTACACCGCGCACGCCCACCTCGCGCAGGAGGACCTGGACCTGGTGGCGTTCCTCGGCGACTACATCTACGAGGGCAACGGGCAGGGCAGCATCGGCCGCGGGCACACCCCGGCCGCGGAGACGTTCACCCTGGCCGACTACCGCGTCCGGCTGGCCCAGTACAAGGGCGACGCGGACCTGCAGGCCGCGCACGCCGCGTTCCCGTGGGCGCTCGTGTTCGACGACCACGAGGTGGAGAACAACTGGGCGGGCGACATCTCCCAGCCCGACACCGAGCCCGACCAGGACCCGGCCGTGTTCCGGCAGCGGCGGGCCCAGGCGTTCCAGGCGTACTGGGAGCACATGCCGCTGCGCCGCGCCCAGCGCCCGTCCGGGCCGGACATCCGCATCTTCCGCAGGCTCACCTTCGGCGACCTGGTGGACGTGCACCTGCTGGACACCCGCCAGTACCGGGACGACCAGGTCGCGGGCGACGCGCGGCTGGACCCGTCGCGCACGATCCTGGGCGCGCAGCAGAAGGAATGGCTGCTGCGCAACCTGTCCGGCCCGACCGCGCGGTGGAACGTCCTGGCGCAGCAGGTGTTCTTCTCCCAGCGGGACTTCACGTCCGGCACGGCCGACTCGTTCAGCGACGACGCCTGGGACAACTACTACGTGGAGCGCAACCTGGTGCGCTCGAAGCTGGCGCAGGCGAGCAACCCGGTGGTCATCACGGGCGACGTGCACGCCAACTACGTGGCCGACGTGAAGGCCGACTTCGAGGACCCGGCGTCGGCGACGGTCGCGACCGAGCTGGTGGGCACGTCGATCTCCTCCGGCGGCGACGGGACCGACCAGAACTCCGGTGACCGCGTGCAGCTCGCGGAGAACCCGCACATCAAGTTCATCAACCGCAAGCGCGGCTACGTGCGCAACACGATCACCCGGGACTCGTGGACCGCCGACTACCGCATCGTGGACTACGTGACGCGGCCCGGCGCGCCCGTCCAGACGCGGGCGAGCTTCGTCATCGAAGCCGGCCGCGCGGGAGCGCAGCAGGTCTGACCGGGGTTCCTCACCCGCCGGTCTCCCGCAGCCGGCGGGTGAGGAACTCCCGCTCGGGCGCGTTCTCCGTCCGCCGCAAGGCTTCCTCGTAGGCGCGTGCCGCCTCCTCCCGCCGGTCCAGGCGGCGCAGCAGGTCCGCCCGGACCGCGTGGAACAGGTAGTACTCGGCCAGCCGCAGGCGCTCCACGAGTGCCAGCCCGGCCGCGGGACCGTCGACCTCCGCCACCGCCACGGCCCGGTGCAGGGCCGCCACCGGGGACGGCGCGACCGCCATCAGCTGGTCGTACAGCGCCACCACCTGCCGCCAGTCGGTGTCCGCGGCGGTCGGCGCGTCGCTGTGCACGGCGTTGATCGCGGCCTGGATCTGGTACGGCCCCGGGCGTCCCCGGCGCAGGCACCGGCGCACCAAGGCCTGTCCCTCGGCGATCAGCTCCCGGTCCCACCGGCTCCGGTCCTGGTCGGCCAGCAGCACCAGCTCCCCGCCCGGACCGGTGCGGGCGGCGCGGCGCGACTCGGTCAGCAGCATCAGCGCGAGCAGCCCCAGCACTTCCGGCTCGTCCGGCATCAGCCCGGCCAGCACCCGTGTCAGCCGGATCGCCTCGGCGCACAGGGCCGCGCGCCTGGCCGTGTAGCCCTCGTTGAACACCAGGTACAGCACCGCGAGCACGGCCCGCAGCCGGTCCGGCAGGTCCGCCTCGTCCGGCACCCGGTACGGGATGCGGGCGGCGCGGATCTTGCCCTTCGCGCGCACGATCCGCTGCGCCATCGTCTTCTCCGGCACCAGGAACGCCCGCGCGATCTCGGCGGTCGTCAGCCCGCCGAGCAGCCGCAGGGTGAGCGCGACCCGCGCGGCCGGGGCGAGCGCCGGGTGGCAGCACGTGAAGATCAGCCGGAGCCGTTCGTCGGGCACGGCGCCCTCCTCCACCGGATCGTCACGTGCGTGCAGCAGGGCCGCGTGGGCCTGCCGGTCGTCGCGGGTCGCCTCGCGCCGCAACCGGTCCACGGCGCGGTTGCGGGCCGTCGTGATGATCCAGCCCGCCGGGCTGGGCGGAACCCCGTCCTCGGGCCACCGCCGCACGGCCGTCGCGAACGCGTCCTGGACCGCCTCCTCGGCGATGTCGATGTCGCCGAAGACGCGGACCAGGACGGCCACCGCGCGCCCGTACTCCTCCCGGAAGACGCGGGCGATCTCGTCGGTCAACCGCAGGACCCGTCGACCACCGGCCGGACCTCGATGGGCAGTGTGGTCGCCGCCGTCAGCTTGCGGCCCCACTCCAGCGCCTCGTCCAGGTCCGCGGCCTGGATGATGGTGAACCCGCCGACGTGCTCCTTGCCCTCCAGGTAGGGCCCGTCGGTGACGAGCACGTCGTCGCCCCGCGCGTGCACGACGGTGGCGGTGCTCGGCGGGTGCAGGCCCGCGTTGAACACCCAGGCGCCCGCGGCCCGCAACTCCTCCTGGAACGCCGCCACCTTCTCCATGATCGGTTCGAGGAATTCCGGCGGGGGCGGCTCGCCGTCGGGCTGGTAGATCGTGAGCAGGTAGTGGGTCATGGTCCCTCCTCGGTTCGGTCTTCACCACCTACACGAACGACGACCCCGCGAATCGACACCTCAGCGAAATTGGCCGGGGCATCACTCAGTCGGGGTGCTGGACGGTGATGTGGTGTCGATCAGCGCACGAAGCGTCCGCTGGTACCGCTCGAAGGCGGCCCGGCCCTCGTCGGTGAGGGAGAGCCAGGTCCGCGGCCGCTTGCCCTCGTACCCCTTGACCACCTCGACGTACCCGGCCCGCTCCAGGGTGAGGATGTGCCGCGACAGCAACGAGTCGCTGACCTCGACTGTGTCGCGGAGCAATCCGAACGCGACGCGGTCGGCCGCGGCCAGCGCCGCCATGGCCGACAGGCGGACCGGCGCGTGGATGATCTCGTCGAGCTGGTGCCGGGGGTGGGCACCCGTCTTCCTGCCGCTCACCGGCGCGCGACCCGCCACGCCAGGACGATGAACGGCAGCGCGGGCAGCACTCCGGCCGGCACCGCCCACGGGGTGAAGCCCTCGGGGACGAGGAACTTGTCGAGCAGCATGGTGGGCACGGCGAGCCCGACGCTGGCCCAGACGGCCGCGTTCTCCAGCCGCGCGGCGGCCCGGTCGATCACCCGCAGTCGCAGGCCGATGAGGCCGGTGAGCACGACCACGACCAGCACCCCGGGCAGGACCAGGTCCCCGACGGCGGCCGGGGCGGCGATCAGCCCGATGTAGCAGGCCGCGGTGAACACGGCCATGACCGCCGTGGCGGCCACGTACCACCAGCGTTCCCGGCGGACCCGGCGGCCCACGCGGTCGATCGTGTCCAGCGCTTCTCGCGGATCCAGCTCATCGGGCGAGGCCATGTGTCCACGCTGGCATGTACTTGAATGACACTCAAGTACTTTCCGATCGGTCTTTCCGTGCCCCCAGCCCGGAAAATGCGTTGACCGTGGCGCCTGCACCGAGGGACTCTGGGCGTACCGAAACTCCACGCGACGCCCGCCCGATCCGCTGCGCCCGGCTCCACACCGCGCGCTCCGGTCCGGTCGCCGGGGCGCGCGTGCGCGGGCCCGCTATCGCACGGGCCGCCCCCGGCCGGCGCGGACCGAAGCCGCGCCGGCCGGGGTGACCAACGGCGCCACCGCCTTCAGCGTCCGCAGGATCGGCGCGGTCTCCAGGTGCGTGATCGCGGGCAGCGCGAGCCGGGTCGTCAGATATCGGTGCAACGCGCCGGTGTCCGCGCACAACGCGATCGACAGCAGGTTGGTGCGCCCGGTGGTGGCGGCGACGACGGCGAGTTCCGCGTGGCTCGCCAGTTCCGTCGCGACCCCGTCCAGGTGCACCGGGGGCACGGACATCCACAGCAGCGCCGAAGCCGTGATGCCGAGCAGCGCGTCGTCGATCTCGACGTCGAAGAACAACGCGCCGCGCCCGCGGAGTTCGTCGCCCCGCCGGGCGACCGTCGATGCCGACCACCCGGTCGCCGCAGCCAGAGCCGTGTAGCCGGCGCGGCCGTCCTGCGCGAGCGCGGCCAGCAGCACGCGGTCCGTCTCGCCGAGCTCGACCGGTTCGCCCGTCGGCGCCGGGCGGCTCAGTTCCCGTTGCTGCGCGGGCGAAAGCGCGTCGAGGTGGCCACGCCACGCCGTCGGCCCGCCCAGGTAGGTGTGCAGCAGGTAGTGCGCCGACACGGAGGTGACGCTCGCGGTGCGCGGCACGTCCCGCAGCAGCAGCGAGTTCCCCGCGCCCGGCTCGGCGCGGACGATCGCGACGATCTCCGTGCCGCCTGAGGTCAGCCGCACCCAGGCCGTGTCGTCGCGCCGGGCGAGCGCGTGCGCGATGTCGTGCGCGGTGCTCGGCGCCGCGGTGAGTCGGACGACCCACTGCTGCCCACGCGTGCCGGCCGGGTCCGGGAGCCCGGTCACCCGCAGCCCGGCCTCGCGGGTGAGCCGCTGGTAGCGCCGCGTCACGGTCTGAGTCGACGTGCCCAGCACGGCGGCGATCTTCGTGAACGGCGCCCGCGCGTCCAGGTGAAGGGCGTGGAGCAGTCCGCGGTCAAGCTCGTCCAGCACGGTCACATCCAGCATTTTAGGGCTCCCAGCGGAAGGATCCGTCGGATTCCGGCTTGCAGGTGGAACCAGTCCTGCTCTCCCCGCACGCTGTCGCCGACCGCGTGGAAGGGAAGCCGGATGAACCACCGAGCGGCGCTGGCCGCACTGTTGACCGCCGAGGCGATGAACCTGCTGGACTCGACGATCGTCCAGGTCGCCGCGCCCGCCGTGCACGAGAGCCTGCCCGGGCCGGTGGCGGACGTCCAGTGGTTCAGCGCCGCCTACACCCTGCCGTTCGCCGCGCTGCTGATCACCGGTGGGCGGCTCGGCGACCTCGCCGGGCGCCGCCGGGTGTTCCGGCTCGGCGTGACGGCGTTCCTGCTCACCTCGCTGGCGTGCGCGCTCGCGCCGGCCGCGAACGCGTTGATCGTGTTCCGCGCCGCGCAGGGCGCGTCCGCGGCGGTGATCATCCCGCAGACGATCGGGCTGATCCGCGCGATGTTCACCGGCCCCGCGCTCTCCCGCGCGCTGGGCGCGATCGGCCCGGTCATGGGGCTCGCGGCGGTGTGCGGGCCGGTGCTCGGCGGCGTGCTCACCGAGGCCTGGACCTGGCGCTCGGCGTTCCTGGTGAACGTGCCGCTGTCGGTGATCGTCTTGCGGCTCGCCCGTGGCCTGCCGGAGGACCGCGCGCCCGGCCGCCCGCGCCTGGACGTGCCGGGGACGGTGCTCGCGGTCCTCGGCCTCGGGCTGCTCGTCCACCCGCTGACGCAACCGTCCACTCCGGACTACCGGCTCCTCGCCGCCGGCGCCGTCGTGCTCGTCGTCTTCGTGCTGCACCAGCGCCGCGGCCGCGCTCCGCTCGTCGAACGGTCCCTGTTCGCCGGACGACGGTTCCCGGCCGCGCTGGTCACCTCGGCGCTGTTCTTCACCGCCACCTCGGGCCTGACCCTGGTCGTGGTCCTGCACGAGCAACTGGACGCGGGCGCGGGTGTGCGTGCCGCCGGGCTGACGCTGGTGCCGTGGTCGGCCGGGCTGGGCGTGGCGTCCTGGGTCGCGGGCTCGGTCCTGGTGCCCCGCTTCGGCGACCGCGTGATGCCCGCCGGGCTCGCCGTCTTCGTCACCGGCCTGGTCACCGCGTGCCTGGTGACCGATCACGCCGCGTTCCTCGGCGCACTGGGGGTGATCGGAATCGGCGCGGGGTTGTTCAGCCCGGCGTTCTTCACCGCGGCGTTGCGCGCGGTGCGCCCGGTGGAAATCGGCTCCGCCGCGGGATTGCTCAACGCGATGCAGCAACTCGGTGCGACGCTCGGTGTCGCGCTGCTCGGCGGTGTGTTCTTCGGCAGCGGAGCGCTTGCGGCGTACCGGATCGGGATCGCATTGGCGATCGGCGCCGCGGCCGGCGCCGCGGTGATGGCGGGAAAACGACGCTCTCGGTTTTCCGGTGAAGCGGGTTATCGTGTTTCGTGACCATTCCGCGATTCTGGCCGCGGACTTTGCGGTGGCAGGTGATCCTGCTCGTCAGCGGGTTGCTCCTGCTGCTCACCACCACCGCGATCGTCACCACCGCGGCCCGCGTCCACGTGACCGACGTCGGTTCGCGGGTGCGGGACACGCTGCGCCCGGCGCAGGCGGCGGTCGCCTCGCTCAGCCGGGGTTACCTGGACATGGAAACGGGTGAACTCGGTTTTCTGCTGACCCGTGATCCGCAATTCCTGCAGCCCTACGAAACGGGGAGCGCGGCGGTCACCGCGGCGGAGGACAGCATCGCCCGGTTGATGGCCGACGACGCGGAAACGATGGACCTCCTTTCCGCGGTGAGCGCGGCCGGGATCGCCTGGCGCACCCAGGCCGCCGAGCCGGCGATCGCGCGGATCCGCGCGAACGGCACCGTCGCGGACAACCAGCAGGGCAGGGCGTTGTTCGACACCTTGCGCGCCCGGCTGACCGCGCTGGGCGACCACGTCGACCAACTCATCGCGGCCAGGCTGGCGTCGTCGCGCCGGGCGAACGCCACCGCGAACGTGACCACCGGGGTGTGCGTGGGCCTCGCGGTGGTGCTGGGCCTGGCGAGCGTGCTCATCCTGCGCCGGTCGCTCGTCACGCCGCTGAACCGGCTGGTCGCGCAGGTGCGCGAGGTGTCCGCGGGCGACCTGCACCGCGAGGTCGAGGCGGCCGGGCCGGAGGAGGTGACCAGGCTCGGCGAAGCGGTCGAGGCGATGCGGGTGCGGATCCTGTCGGAGGCCGACCAGGTGGCGGCTGCCTCCAACCGGATCGCCCGGCTGGAGGAGACCGACCGGATCGCCCGCACGCTCGGCGACACGGCGATCCGCCGGCTCTACGGCATCACGCTGGACCTGCAGTCCGCGGCCGCCCGGTTCCCCCGGTCCGGCCCGGTGATGGCGACCGCGATCAGCGGCATCGACCGCACGATCTCGGCGTTGCGGAGCTCCGTCTACGGCACGGCGACGCGCACCCAGCCTCCGCTGCACACCCAGGTCAGCGAGGTGGTCGGGGAGCTGGAGAGCACCCACGGGCACGCGCCGGGGCTGCTGCTCACCGGCGACCTCGACGCCGAGCCGCCCGCGGAGGTCGCCGCCGAGGTCACCCAGGTGCTGCGCGACTTCCTCCGCGCCACCGCGGTGCCAGGCGGCGGCGCGGAGGAGGTCGAGCTGGCCCTGTCCGGCGAGGAGATCCGGCTGCGCGTGACCTGCGCGGTGCCGGACGAGCGGGTGGCCGGCGTGGAGCGGGCACTGGCGGAGGCGTCCGCGGACGCGGTGGTGCGCCGCGAGCCGGGCCGCGTCACGGTCGAGTGGCGGCGTCCGTTGTGACGACCGGGTAGGCCGGTTCGCTCATCTCCGCCAGCGCGGTCTCGCGGCCCTCCGGCGTGAGGTGGTCGATGTAGAGGCGGCCGTTGAGGTGGTCGGTCTCGTGCTGGAAGCAGCGGGCGAGCAGGTCGCGGCCCGGCACGGCGATGGGGTTGCCCGCGAGGTCGAAGCCGCGGACGGTGACCTGGGCGGGGCGTTCGACGACGGCCCTGGCGCCGGGCACGGACAGGCAGCCTTCGGGGTGGGCGCCGGTCTCGTCACCGGCGACCTCGATGACCGGGTTCACCACGTGGCCGGCGTGCCACAGCTCGCCCTCGCTGCGTGCGTAGCTCTCCGGGCAGAGGTAGACGAACACGCGCAGCGGGACGCCGATCTGGTTGGCCGCGAGGCCGACGCCGCTGGCGGTGCGCATGCTGACGAACATGTCGGACACCAGCTGGGCCAGGTCGTCGCCGAACTCGGTGACGTCGGCGCACGGCCGGTGCAGCACGGGGTTGCCGACGACGGTGATGGGCCGGGACGCGCCCCGGGCGTAGTGGTGGGCCAGGTCGCCGCCGGTGGTGACGTCGTGGTGGACCTCGATCTCGGACATGGGACGAGTAAATCAACCGGGTGCGGGTATGACCGCGAGTGCCCAGTTCGAGTGCACCAAAAGGCAGGCAGAGATGACGAAGGCTCGCGAAATCATGACGCCGGACCCCGAGTGCGTGCGGACCAGCGACACCGTGCTCGACGCCGCGAAGCGGATGGCGGAGCTCCAGGTGGGGGCGATGCCCATCTGCGGTGAGGACAACCGGCTCAAGGGGATGCTGACCGATCGGGACATCGTGGTGAAGGTGCTGGCGGAGGGCAAGGACCCGCGCGCGGTGAACGCCGGGGAGCTCGCGCAGGGCGAGGCGGTCACGATCGGCGCCGACGACGATGCGAAGGAGATCCTGCGCACGATGTCGCAGCACCAGGTCCGGCGGCTCCCCGTGATCGACGGCCACGACCTGGTGGGGATCGTCGCGCAGGCGGACGTGGCGCGATCGCTGGACGAGCCCGAAATCGGCGATTTGCTGCAGGCACTGTCGACCGATTGATGGCGGTGGGTTCATCCTCGCCCGGAGGGGCGTCAACGCTTGGTCGTTGAGCGCCCGCTCCGGGCTTTGCGCTGTGCCGTAGAAGTCCGCGCAGGTTTCCGCTCCTCATTGCGACCCGCTCGCAGCCGTGCGCTGCCTCGCAAAAGCCCCATCCAGGTGTCCGCCTCCACATAGCGACCCGCCCGCGATCGTGCGCCGCCCCGTAAAAGCCCCGCGCAGGTGTCCACCCCCACATCGCGACCCGCCCGCCACCATGCGCCGCCCCGTAAAAGCCGCGCGCACGTCTCCGCCCCACACAGCGACCCGCCCGCCACCGCACGCCTCGTAAAGGCCCCACGCAGGTGTCCGCTCCCCATTGCGGCCCGCTCCGGCGTCTCGCTGTCCGGGGCTCCAGCCGATCTACCCCGCGCGTCTATCCCCTGTTGCTCCAGTCAGGTGATCCAACCAATTCGACCCGATGGGGTGGCGATTTTCCGCCCAGCACAGGTTTTTGTCGGTCCCCGTCCTTAACGTGGCTGCCATGAACCCGACAACCCACCCTGGTCCCAAGTGGACGGTCCGCATCCGCACCGCGCTGGTGAGTGCCGTGCGCGCCCTGGTCAGGTCAGTCCGCGTCCTCCAGCCGGAACCCGACCTTCAACCCGACCTGGAAGTGACCGATCGCGCCGTTCTCGATGTGCCCGCGTATTTCGGTCACCTCGAACCAGTCCAACCCCCGCAACGTCTGCGCCGCACGCTCGATCCCCCCGCGAATAGCGGCGTCCAGGCTCTCACTGGACGAGCCGACGATCTCAGTGACGCGATAGGTGTGCCCGGCCATCTCAGGCCTCCTTGCCCTAGGCGAATCCCGGCCCCGGCATTGTCACCCGCCACGCCCGCCACCGCATCCCGCTCCCGATCTCGCGCGCCCGTCGCGACAACCCACCCGAGCCCCTGGGCGAACCCCAACCTCAGCATCGCCACATCCCCCGCACGACTCCGCGCACCCACACACGACCTATGCGCCTTCCCCACGGCCAACCATCAACGCGCACCCACCCCACTCCCCTCCTGCCCGCTCTCCGCCCGGCCCACGAGCGACCACCTCAAGATCCGCGCGCCGGGGACCGGCGCCGGTCACTCGGGCGCATGCCAGGATCGGGGGCATGACACCAGAGGAGCTGTTGACCACCACCCGCAGCGTGCGCAAGCGGCTGGACCTGTCACGTCCCGTCCCGCGCGAGCTCATCGAGCGCGCGATCACCCTCGCGCTGCAGGCGCCGACCGGGTCGAACCGGCAGGACTGGCACTGGGTCGTGGTCACCGACGCCGACAAGCGCGCCAAGCTGGCCGAGCTGTACGCGAAGTCCTACAAGGCCTACCGCGACCTCGGCCCGGCGCCGGAGGAGCGCTACCCCGGCGATACGGACCGCGCCGCCACCCAGCACCGGGTGATGAACAGCGCCGACTACCTGGCCGAGCACATGGCCGAGGTGCCGGTGCTGCTCGTCCCGGCGATCCACGTCCCGGGCGGCAAGCTGCCCGAGGGCAACCAGGCCGGCCTGTGGGGCTCGATCCTGCCCGCGGTGTGGAGCTACATGCTCGCCGCGCGCACCCTCGGGCTCGGCAGCGCCTGGACGTCGCTGCACCTGGTCTACGAGAAGGAGGCTGCTGAACTGCTGGGCATTCCGGACCACGTCCGGCAGGCGGCGCTGATCCCGACGGCGTTCTACACCGGCGAGACGTTCAAGCCGGCGAAGCGCCAGCCGCTGTCCGAGGTCCTGCACTACGACCAGTGGTGACCCGGTGCCCACGAAGAGCGCGGCGTTCCTGCTGTACCGCCTGACCGGTGACGGTGGGGTGGAGGTGCTCATCGCGCACATGGGCGGGCCGTTCTGGGCGCGCAAGAACGAGCGGGCCTGGTCCATCCCGAAGGGCGAGTACACCGACGAGGACCCGCTGCCCGCCGCACGGCGCGAGTTCGCCGAGGAGGTCGGCGAGCCCGTGCTCACCGGCGAGATCCTGGAGCTGGGCGAGTTCCGCCAGCCGAGCGGCAAGGTCATCACGACGTTCGCCGCGGAGGGCGACTTCGACCCGGCCGGCTTCGCCAGCAACACGTTCGAGATGGAGTGGCCGAAGGGCTCCGGCCGCGTGCAGGAGTTCCCGGAGGTCGACCGCATCGAGTGGGCCAGGCCCGAGCGCGCCGCGGAACTGCTCGTCAAGGGCCAGGTGCCGATCATCGCCCACCTGCGGGAAACGCTGGTGGCGCAAGGAGTCCTGCGCGCCTGACCCCAGTGACCCAGCACGGTTCCGCCCGGACACCTCACCTCCGGGCGGAACCACCGGGCAGGCCGGCTAGCCCGGTCACGCTTGCCCCGGCAGGCTGGCTTGCCCCGGCAGGCCGGCTTGCCCCGCGGCAGGTCGGCTTGCCCGGGCAAGCCGCCGCGCCGGTGAAGCGAAGATCTGCCACGCTACGCCCCGGGCCAAGCGGATCCACCGGACGTGCCACCCCGGCCAAGCGGATCCACCGGACGGGCCGCCCCGCGCAGGCAGATCCTGCCTCGGCAGGGCGCGAAACCTGCCGCGGCAGGCGGAACCTTCACCGAGAGCGCACACGCCGATGGGCCAGACCATCTGCCCTCAGGCCCGCGACACCAGCCGACGGGCCAGACCACCAGCCCTCAGGCCAGCACCACCAGCCGACGGGCCAGACCACCTGCCCTCAGGAACCCACCGGCCGTCAGGCGAGCGACACCGCGACCTGCTCCAGCTTGTCCAGCGACTCCTGCATGCCGCCCTCCATGCCGGACTCCAGGTGCCCGTCGCGGGTTTCCTTGTTCGGGTACTCGGCCAGCACGGTCAGCGTGGTGCGTCCCTCGTGCTCGGTCAGCGTCAGCGTGTTCAGCGACTCCGCGCCGGGCATGCCTTCGAACACCTCGGTCAACACGATCCGCTCGTGCGGCACGATTTCCCGGTACTCGCCGTGGAAGGCGACCTCGAAACCGCCGTTGGCGATCATCACGTTGCGCCATCTCCCGCCGACCCGCAGGTCGACCTCGACGGACGTGACCTCGCCACGCTCGCCCGCCCACCAGCGCTTCACCAGCTCCGGCGTGGTCCACGCCTGCCACACCAGCCGCGCCGGCGCGTTGAACTCACGCACGATCTGGATCTGGTTGTCCGCCGGGAGCGTCACCTTCGCCGTACCGCTGGTCGTCATCGTGCTCATCTCCGTCCTCCAGTTCCCTGAGTTCTTCCAACACCGCGTCCAAGCGGTCGAATCGCTCGTCCCACAACCGCTGGTAACCACTGACCCACTCGTGGATGTCCTTCAGCGGGCGGGCGTTGATGCGGTAGACCCGCTGCCGTCCGGAGTCGCGAACCTCCACCAGACCCACCTCCCGCAGGACCCGCAGGTGCTTGGACACCAGCGGCTGGGCGAGCCCGAGCACCGACACCAGCTCGTTCACCGGCTTCTCCCCGCCGGCCAGCAGATCGAGGATCTGCCGCCGCCGAGGTTCGGCCACCGCGTTGAACGCGTCCGCCGTAGTCGCTGCCCTTGCCATGCACCAAATATATACCCATATGGGAATGCGTCAAGGGATCCAGGCAACTGCATCGATTTCGACCAGGTAGCGGGGGTCGAACAGGGTCTGGACGCCGACCAGCGTGCTCGCCGAACGCGTGGTCACCCCGGCACGCATCGGCGCGAGGATCGCCTCCGCCAGCTCCGGGCGATATCCGGCGACGTAGATCGTGTGCTTGACCAGGTGCTCACGACTCGTGCCGGCCGCGGCGAGCGCGATGTCGATGTTGCGCACGATCTGCTCCGCCTGCGCGCCGTGGTCACCCTCGCCGACGAGTTCACCCTCCGCGTTCCACGCGACCTGCCCGGACAGGAACACCAGCCGCGACGCGGGCACGGCGACGGACAGGCTGAACATCTCGGGCAGCGCGAAGAGCCCGGCCGGGTTGGCGTACTGCGGCATCTCATCCTTGGTCATCGACCCAGCCTAGGCTATGTTTAGTCAGTGACCAAGAACATCGTCATCGCCGGAGCAGGCCCGACCGGGCTGTGGCTGGCCGCGGAACTCCGCCTCGCCGGCGCCGAAGTGACCGTCCTCGAACAGCGCACCGAACGGGGCCCGCACTCGAAGGCCCTCACCATCCACCCGCGCACCATCGAGGTGCTCGCCTCACGCGGCGTCGAGCAGCCCTTCCTGGCCGAAGGGATCCCCATCCCGCAGGGGCACTTCGCCGTGCTCGACGACCGCCTGGACTTCGCCCTTCTCGACACCGATTTCCCGATCACCCTGGCGCTCCTGCAGGCGCGCACCGAGGAACTGCTGGAAGACCACGCACGCGACAGGGGCGCGGACATCCGGCGCGGCCACCGCGTCACCGGCCTCACCGAACACCCCGGTGAAGTGCGCATGGCAGTCGACGGCCCAGATGGCGGGTACACGATCGCCGCCGCGTACGTCGTGGGCTGCGACGGCACCCGCAGCACCGTCCGCGCCGCCGCCGGGATCGACTTCCCCGGCACGTCGGCGTCCGTGTACGGCTGGCTCGGGGACGTCGTGCTGACCGACCCGCCGTCCGCGGGCTCCTACAGCCGCGCGACCGCGGACGGCCTGCTCCTGGCCGTCCCGCTGCCCGGCGGCCTGCACCGGCTGGTCGGCCACAGCCCCGACGACATCCGCGCCGACCGGCCCGGCGACCTCACCCTCGACGAGCTGCGCGCCAAGGTCACCGCCATCGCCGGCCGCGACTTCGGCATGCACTCCCCCGCGTGGCTGTCCCGGTTCTCCAACGCCAGCCGCCAGGCCACCCGCTACCGCCGGGGACGCGTCCTGCTCGCCGGCGACGCCGCCCACATGCACATGCCGGCCGGTGGCGTCGGGCTCAACGTCGGCCTCCAGGACGCGATGAACCTCGGCTGGAAGCTGGGCGCGGTCGTGCGCGGCGAGGCGCCCGACGACCTGCTCGACACCTACCACGACGAACGCCACCCGGTCGGCGCCGAACTCCTGGAGCACACCCAGGCGCAGACCGCGCTGATGACCGCGTTCTCCCCGGACGGCCGCCGGCTGCGGTCGCTGCTCAGCACCCTCATCGCCGAACAGCCCGCGTTCGCCAAGGCCCTCGCCGAGCGGCTGTCCGGTTTGTCCGTCCGCTACCCCGGCGCGCACCCGCTCACCGGCACCCGTGCGCCGAACCTGAAATTCGGTGACACCACGCTCTTCCGGCTCCTGCACGCGGGACGCCCGGTGCTGCTGGACTTCCGCGACGAGCCCGGCCCCGCTGCCCCCGGCGCGATCGTCCACCACGGACGCCCGCTGGACGACCGGCCGGACTGGGCCGCGCTCGACACCGCCCTCATCCGCCCCGACGGCCACGTCGCGGAGGTGACCCCCAGCGGCGAGCCTGACCAGCACCGCTGACGGCCACCTGGCTAGCATCGCCCGGTGATCACCCGGAACGGCGACAGCCGGCGCGACGAGATCGTCCGGGCCGCGCTCGACCTGCTGGACGAAGAGGGCCTGGAGGCCGTCAGCCTGCGCGCCGTCGCGCGGCGGCTCGGTGTCCGGCTCAACACCGTCTCCTGGCACGTCAAGACCAAGGCGCGGCTGCGTGAGCTGATGGCCGAGGCGATCTTCGCCGGCATCTCCTTCGACGGGCTCCCGGACGACTGGCGGGACCGCACCGCCGAGCTGGCCCGCCGCTTCCGCCGCGCGCTGCTGGCCCACCGGGACGGCGCGTTCGTCGTGGCCGGGACGTTCGTCGCCGAGCCGGCCACCCTGCGCGCCGCGGAAGCGCTGGTCGCCGCCCTGCTCGACGGTGGCCTCGAACCGCGCGACGCGGGCTGGACCTGCTGGACGATCCTCTACTTCACGCTCGGCCTCACGCAGGAGGAGCAGGGCGCGACGGGTGCGGTGGCAGGCCTGCTGGAATCCGCGGTCACCCCGGACAGCCACCCCGCGCTGGCTCGCGTCCTGCCGCACCTCGTGGACAACGAGTTCACCCGCCGCTTCGAGTTCGGGCTCGACCGCATCCTGGACACGGCCGCACGTGGCTAGCCTGAACCCATGACGCCAGGCGAACTCAAACGACTGTGCCTGTCGCTGCCGGGGGCCCGCGAGGAGTTCCCGTTCGGCGAGGCCAACAGCGTGTTCAAGGTCGCGGGCAAGATGTTCGCCCTCAGCCCGCTCGAGTCGAAGCCGCTGCGGGTCAGCCTCAAGTGCGATCCGGATCTCGCGGTGCAGCTGCGCCGCGACCACCCGGAGATCACCGCCGGGTACCACCTGAACAAGCGGCACTGGAACACCGTCGTGCTGGACGGCGGCGTCCCCGAGGACCTGGTGCGGGAGATGGTCGAGGACTCCTACGACCTGGTCGTCTCCGGGCTGCCGCGCCGGGAGCAGGAGAAGCTGCGGTGGGTCGCGCTCAGCCAGGAGAAGACACCCCGCGGATCCGGCAAGCCGGCCCGGTGACCGTCGAACTGACCCTGCTGCCGCGGGTGACCTGCCGCGGCCGGGAGATCACCGCGCCCCGGCTGCGCGACCTCCTCGCGCTGCTCGCCGCCGACCTCACCACCGGCTGCGGCACCGGCCGGCTCGTGGACGGGCTGTGGCCGGACGAGCAGCCGGAGAACCCGGTGAAGGCGCTGCAGATCCTGGTTTCGCGCGCCCGCTCGCAGCTCGGCCCCGACCTCATCGCCAGCACGTCGACCGGGTACCGCCTCACACTCGAACCCGCTCAGGTCGACGCCGCCGCGCTGCTGCAGCACGCGTCCGCGGCCCGCGTGGACGATCCCGCGACCGCGCTCGCCGAGGCCGACGCCGGGCTCGCCCTCTGGGATGGCACCGCCGACGACGCGCTGGACCCGCTGTCCACCTTGCGCCGCGAACGCCTCTCCGCCCACCGCTTCCTCGTGCGCGCTCGCGGGCTGGCGCTGTCCCGGCTCGGCCGCCATGCAAAGGCGGTCGAACCGCTCACCGCCGCGGCGGCGGACCGGCCGCGTGACGAGGAAGTCCTGCTGGAGCTGCTGCGCTCGGAGTCCGCGACCGCCGGGCCGTCCGCGGCGCTGGCCCGGTTCGAGTCCTACCGCCGCGAGCTGCGGGACCAGCTCGGCACCGATCCCGGCCCGGAACTCCAGGCGTGGCAACGGGAAACGCTCGCCGGGGAGCGGCCCGCGGTCCGCCACGGCATCCCGCACGAGCCCAACCCGCTGCTGGGCCGCGCGGACGACATCGCGGCGGTCACGCAGCTGCTGCGCCGGTCCCGGGTCACCTCGATCGTCGGTCCCGGCGGGCTGGGCAAGACCCGCCTCGCGCATTCGATCGGCCGGGACGCCGAACAGCCGCTGGTCCACTTCGTCGGGCTGGCCGGTGTCCGCGCCGACGCGGACGTGGCCGGGCACGTCGCGACCGCGCTCGCCGTCGGCGAGGCGCGCCGCACCCCGAGTCCGCCGCCGCCCGACGACCTGACCGGCATCGCCGAAGTCCTCGGCGCCGCACCGGCGCTGCTGGTGCTGGACAACTGCGAGCACGTCCTCGACGGGGTCGCGGAGCTGGTCCGGGCCCTGGTGTCGATGACGCGGGACCTGCGCGTGCTCGTCACCAGCCGCGCGCCGCTCGGCCTGTCGTCGGAGTCGGTGTACCCGCTGCCGGAACTGGACCTCGACACGACGATCGAGCTGTTCGTCCAGCGCGCACGGGCCGCGCGGCCGGACGCCGACCTGCCCGCGGACACCGTGGCCGCGCTGTGCCGCCACCTCGACGGGCTGCCGCTGGCGGTGGAACTCGCGGCGGCGCGGGTGCGCGTGCTGTCGGTCGCGGAGATCGCGCGGCGCCTCACCGACCGGTTCGCGCTGCTGCGCGGCGGCCCGCGCGACGCGCCCCAGCGGCACCGGACGCTGCAGGCCGTCGTGGACTGGAGTTGGAACCTCCTCGACGAGCACGCGCAGGTGACGATGCAGGCGTTGTCGGTGTTCCCCGGCGGGTTCACCGAGGACGCCGCGCGCCACCTGCTCGGCAGCCGCGACACGCTCGACGTGCTGGAGGAGCTGTCCGGTCAGTCCCTGCTGAAGGTCGTCGACACTCCCGTCGGCGCGAGGTTCCGGATGCTGGAGACGGTGCGCGAGTTCAGCGCCGCCCGCCTCGACGAAGCCGGCGGGACCGCGCGCGCCACCGAGGATTTCCTGGCGTGGGCACGGGATTTCGGCCTGGCCCACCACGAACCGGTGTTCGGTCCCGACCCGTACACGGCGAGCGAGCGGATCCGCGTCGAGCAGGACAACCTCCTGACGGCGATGCGGCTGGGCATCGAGCGGGCGGACGGCGCGACCGTCGCGGCCACGGCGGCGGCGCTGGGCGCGCTGTGGACGGCCGACTCCAACTACTCGCGCATGGCCGCGCTCACCACGGACGTCCCGGCGGTGCTCGCGCACTTCCACCCGAAACCGGAGTTCGTCGAGGTGACCCGCACGGCCGCGACCGTGTGCGCCACCACGACCTTCATGCTCCAGGGTCCGCGCGCGGTGCGGTCGCTGGTCGTCCTGCGGCGGCTGCCCGAAGCGCCGCCGACGACGCTGGTCCGGGCGCTGTCCACCGTCCTGTCCACGCTCCCCAAGATCGATCCCCGCGAACTCGGCGCCCTGGGCGACAGCGATCAGCCGCTGCTCGCGTTCGTCGCACACGCCGTGCACAGCTACTGGTGGGAGACCGCGGGCGACGGCGAGCAGGCACTCGCCTCGGCGGTGCGGATGCTGGACGCGGCGGGCGATTCCGGTCTGCCGTGGGTCCGGTTGATGGCCCGCGCCCGGCTCGGCGAGCTGTACCTGCAGCGCGGCGAACCGGACGAAGCCACGCGGCACCTGCTGGTCGCGATGCGGGTGCTGGCGGAGCTCGCGCCGTGGCCCGACACGATCGGCATCCGGTGGGGGCTCATGCTCGCCGCCCTGCAGAGCGGCGCGGTCGACGAGGCTGAACGCTGGCTGGCGAAGACGAGCCCGGGCGGCGGCGAGGACCGGTTCGACGTCATCACGTTCGATCTGGGGGTGCGCGCCGAGATCGCCTTGGCGCGCAACGAAATCGACCAGGGGCTCGCGCTGTGGCGGCAGGCGGTGGCCCGTCAGCGGGACAGTGGCGTGCTCCCCCTGCCGGAGGCGCCCGGCCTGGACGCGTGGTCGCTGGAGCTGCTCTGCGTCACCGTGATCGCGCACGCGCAGCACGGCAGGCTCGGACTGGTCGCCGACCTGGTCGCCGAGCTCCCCCCGCTGGCGCCGCCGTTGTTCAGCGAGAGCGCGGCGAAGGTGCCCGCCTACCTGATCGGGATGCCGGTGCGCGGCACCGTCCTGCTCGCGCTCGGTGTGCTCGCACTCGACCGCGGGGACCGCACCGGGGTGCGGCTGGTGGCGCTGGCCGAGCGGCTCGGGTTCCTGCGCAACTTCCAGCCGACCATGACACCCGCCGGGTTCCGGGCCGCCGCCGAGAAAGCCGACGGGCCGGCGTACGCCGACGCGGTGTCGGAGTACGCCGGCCTCGGGCCGGACGAGCTGCGCCTGGCGGCGCTGGACCTGCTCAGCGGGTCGGTTCCCGGTTGAACAGGCGCTTGGACCAGAAGTAGCCGAGGACGGTGATCCCCGCGCCCCAGCCGATGGCGCCCCAGCCGTACCAGCCGATCGGCGTGCCGGCGAGCAGGCCGCGCAGGGTCTCGATGACGGCGGTGAACGGCTGGTACTCGGCGAACCAGCGGATGCCGGCGGGCATCGAGTCCAGCGGCACGAACGCGCTGGACAGGAACGGCAGCAGGAAGGTCATCGGCAGCACCACGTTGCTGGCGCCCTCCGGGGTCTTGGAGACCTGGCCGAGCGCGGCGGAGAACCAGCTCAGTCCGAGCGTGAGCAGCAGCAGGACGGCGGCCGCGAGCAGCCAGTCGCCGAAGCCGGCCGAGATGCGGAACCCCATCGCGACGGCCACCGCGAGGACGATCACGAGGCTCACCACGGTCTGGATGACGTTGCCGATGACGTGTCCGGTGAGGACGGACGCGCGGGCGATCGCCATGGTGCGGAACCGGGCGACGATGCCTTCGGTCAGGTCGGTGCAGATCGCGACGGCGACCGGCATCGAGGCCGAGCCGATGGTGAGCAGCAGGATGCCGGGCACGAGGTAGCCGAGGTAGTCGCCGCCGGCCGGCGCGCCGGCGATGCCGTTGCCGATCGCGCCGCCGAAGACGTAGTTGAACAGCAGCAGCATCATGATCGGGACGGCGACGACGCTCGCGGTCATGGACGGGTAGCGCATCGCGTGGCGCAGGTTGCGCCGCAGCATGGTGGCGGAGTCGGTGAACATCAGCGGGAGACCTTCTCTTCGGTGGGGTGTCCGGTCAGGGCGAAGAAGACGTCGTCGAGGTCGGGTGTGTGCACCGACAGGCCCTCGGGCTCGATGCCGGCGTGGTCCATGCGGTCGAGCAGCGCGCGCAGCGAGCGGACGCCGCCGTCGCTGGGGATCTGCAGGGTCCGGGCCTCGTCGTCGCGGGTGACCTCGCCGAACGTGCGGGCGGCCAGGTCGAGTGCGCGGTCGTCGGCGAAGCGGAGCTCGACGTGCCCGCCGGGGATGCGGCGCTTGAGCTCGGCCGGGCTGCCCTCGGCGACGAACACCCCGTGGTCGAGCACGGCGATGCGGTCGGCCAGCTCGTCGGCCTCCTCCAGGTACTGGGTGGTGAGGAAGACGGTGACGCCGCGGGCGACGAGGTCGCGGATGATCTCCCACATGGTGTGGCGGCTGCGCGGGTCGAGGCCGGTGGTCGGCTCGTCGAGGAAGATGATGCGCGGCTCGCCGACCAGGCTCATCGCGAGGTCAAGGCGGCGCCGCATGCCGCCCGAGTAGACCGCGGCGAGCTTCTTGCGCGCCTCGACCAGGTCGAAGCGTTCGAGCAGCTCGGCCGCCCTGCGGCGGCCCTCGGCCTTGGGCAGGTGGTGCAGGTCCGCCATCAGCCAGAGGTTCTCCTCGGCGGTCAGCTTGTTGTCGACGGCGGAGAACTGGCCGGTGACGCCGATGGCGGCGCGAACGCGGTCGGCCTCCGCGGCGACGTCGTGCCCGGCGATGCGGGCGCTGCCGGAGTCGGCCCACAGGTAGGTCGACAGGATCTGGACCATGGTCGTCTTGCCCGCGCCGTTGGGCCCGAGCAGGGCGAAGATCGAGCCGGCCGGGATGCGCAGATCGATCCCGCCGAGCACGACCTTGTCCCCGAACGCCTTGCGCAGCCCGGCGACCTCGATGGCCGGGGTGGTCGTGGTGGTGGTCAAAGCCCCCTCCTCCGTGTGCTGTTCCGTTGCTGGTGACGAGCTTCGGAGGAGGCGGCTTCAGGAGGGCTTCAGGCCGGTTTCAGGGGTGGCGGGGCGGGGTTTCAGGGGCCTTCGCCGGGACGGCGGTGGCTCAGCCAGCGCTCGCCGAGCGAGTCCCAGATCCCCTGGTACTCGCCGAACATGCGGCGGATCACCTCGCGGTCCACCTGCTCGGGCGGGGTCTCGGCCAGGTAGTAGGTGAGGTCGTCGCGCAGCCGGTAGAAGCGGTACTGCGTCTCCTCCATGAGAACCCACAGCGAGCGCCAGGCGAAGAACGGTTCGAGGGTGTTGACCACGGTCACCAGCGCGACGAGCGCGAAGCCGAGGCCGGCCCAGAAGTCCAGGTCCTGCAGGCCGAGGATGATCGTGGACGCGCCGGACAAGACGAGCGTCGCGACCCGGACGAGCGCGGACCGGCGGCGGAAGCGGTTCTTGCGGACCCGCGCGTAGCGGTTGCCGGTCTCGATGCGGGACAGCAGGTCCTGTGCCAGCTCGGCCGGGCTCAGCCCGGGCCGCGGCACCGCCGACTGGATGGGTTCCTCCATCGCGGCAGCTTAGGCGACCGTGATCATCGGGAAGAAGCCTGCGAAGACGCGCCCGGCCTACCGGCTGCGCCACCAGGACACGAGCCGCTCGGCGATGGCGTCCACGTCGGCTGTCAGTCCGAAGTGGTCGGACATCTCGTGGCGCAGGTACTCCCGGATCCCGTCCACGCCGGCATCCGCGCGCAGCCGGGACAGCAACGGCCAGACCAGGCAGTCGTACTCGTCGTCAACGGAATCCGCCACGCCGATCGGATCCCACTCGTTGAGCAGGAGGCGGATCGGTTCGACGGGAAGCACGGGACCAGTATGGAGGCATGCGGCACACCCGATGCGCGGCGGTCGACGTGCACTACCCGGACGTCGGTGGCGCCAACGCGGCGTTGGTGCTCGCCGCCGGGCCCGCCTTCGCCGAAATCACCGAGGAGCACGTGGCGCGGCTGGACGAGGTCGAGCCATACCGGCCGGGCGCCTTCTACCTGCGGGAGCTGCCGGCGATGCGCGCGGTGCTGCGCCGCGCGGGGCCGGTGGACCTGCTCGTCGTCGACGGGTACGTGCACCTCGACCCGGACGGCCGTCCCGGGCTCGGCGCCCACGCGCACGAGGAGTTCGGCGTCCCGGTGATCGGGGTCGCCAAGACGGCCTTCCGCACCGCCACACACGCCATTCCGGTGCTGCGCGGCAAGGCGGTCCGGCCCCTCCACGTCACCGCGATCGGCCTCGCCCCGGACGAGGCCGCGCGGATCGTCCGGACGATGGCCGGCCCCCACCGCCTGCCGGACGCGCTGCGCCGCGTCGACCGGCTGTCACGCGAGTAGGGCCCGTCCCCCCGAGGACGGGCCCCACCACCCCCGCGATCAGACCCGGGCGAGTTCCGGTTCCGGCGCCCGCCGCAGGCGCACCACGCCGGACAGTGCGATCAGCAGTCCGAGCGCCGCGATGCCGGTGATCACCGCCAGCGCCGGGGTCAGGCCGGTCAGCAGGTTGCCCTCACCGCTGCCCGTCAGCACCGCCGTCACGATCGCCAGGCCGATCGCGCCGCCGACCTGCAGCGACGTGTTCAGCAGGCCACCGGCGAGTCCCTGCTCGTTGTCGCTGATGCCGGTCGTCGCCTGGATGTTCAGGGACGAGAAGGCCAGGGTGAAGCCGATGCCGAGCAGGATCATGCTCGGCAGCACCGAACCGGCGTACCCCGAGTGCTCGTCGACGCGCAGGAACAGCACGTACGCGAGCACGTGCGCCAGCACGCCACCGAGGATCGTGCGCGACGTGCCGACCCGGTCGATCAGCGGCTCGATCCGCGGTGAACCGAACGCGACGATCAGCGCGGCAGGCAGGAACCCGAGCGCGGTCTCCAGCGCCGACCACCCCAGCACGTCCTGCAGGTACAGCATCACCACGAACTGGAACCCGATGTAGGCCCCGAAGAACAGCGCCGCCCCCAGGTTCGCCCGCGCCAGCGGCCCGGAGCGCAGGATGCCCAGCCGCAGCAACGGGTGGCTGCTGCGCTTTTCGATCAGCACGAACGCGGTCAGCAGCGCCGCCGCGACGACGAAGGTGATCAACGTCTGCGGTGAGGCCCACCCGGCCTCCGGCGCCTCGACGACACCGAACACCAGCAGCAGCGACCCGGCGGCACCGGTGATCGCACCGGGCAGGTCGTAGCCGCCCGCCGAGTGGTCCCGCTCGTAGGCCGGGACGACCTTGATCGCCGACACCAGCGCGATCAACGCGATCGGCACCGGCAGCAGGAACGTCCACCGCCAGCCGACCTCGGTCAGCAGCCCGGAGAACACCAGGCCCGCCGAATACCCGCTGGCGCCGAACACCGCGAAGATGCTGATGGCGCGGTTGCGGGCCGGGCCCTCCTGGAACGTCGTGGTGATGATCGACAGCGCGGCCGGCGCGGTGAATGCCGCCGCCAGGCCCTTGATGAAGCGGCTCGCGATGAGCAGCGCGCCGTTGTCGACGAGACCACCGAGCAGCGACGCGACCGCGAACACGGCCACCGCGACGAGGAACACCCGCCGCCGCCCGAGCAGGTCCGCCGTGCGGCCGCCGAGCAGGAGCAGTCCGCCGTAACCGAGCACGTACCCGCTCACGACCCACTGCAGCGCGCTGGTGGACAGGCCGAGATCAGCCTGGATGGACGGCAGCGCGACGCCGACCATCGAGACGTCGAGGGCGTCCAGGCCCACGACCGTTGACACGGTGAGCAGCACGGCCCACAGCCGTGCGTCCCACCGCGTCGATGTGGTGGACAGGTGCGCAGGAGAAGTCATGGCAGCCAGATTACATGCGCGCGCATCTAATGCAAGGGGATTTAATGTCTTTGCATCAGATTCCCGTGCATGCTAAGGTGTCGCCATGGGTGACGTCGCCGAAGGCCGGCTGGTGCAGCAGTGGCACGAGCTGCTGGCCCTGCACGCGACCGTCTTCGGCGAGCTGGAATGCCGCCTGCAGGACGCGCACGGCATCGGGGTCAGCGAGTTCGAGGCCCTCGAACGGCTCGCGACCTGCGACTTCAAGTGCCGCTCCGCCGACCTCCTGGAGGCGGTGCACCTGAGCCAGAGCGCCACCTCGCGCCTGGTCGCCCGCCTGGAGAAGGAGGGCCTGGTCGAGCGCGCGATGTGCGAGCAGGACCGGCGCGGCATCTTCGTCTCGCTCACCGACGCCGGGCGGCGCCGCTACGAGGAGGCGAAGCCGACCCACCGCGCGGTGCTGCGCGCCACGCTCGGCGAGGCGCGTCTCACGAAAGCCGGTTGACCCACCGCTCCACGGGGTAGCTCACCGCCATCGCGCAGACGCCGACGGTGGGAGTGCAACCGTGAGCGAGCACAACAGGGAAAGCGTTGTCAGCAAGGCGAAGGCCGGCCTCGACCGCGCGGACGCGGTACAGCAGCAGCACACCGCGCTCTCCGTGCCGGTCGCCGTGGTGAAGAAGTTCGTCGAGGACCAGTCCACGAACCTGGCTAGCATGATCGCGTTCTGGGCGTTCTTCTCGATCTTCCCGCTGTTCCTCGTCCTGATCACCCTGCTCGGGTTCTTCGTGCCGGACGACCTGAAGGGCGACGTCCTCGGACACGTCGGCTCGATGTTCCCGTTGCTGGACCCCGCCACCATGCAGGGCTTCGGCGGCTCGGTGTGGGCACTGGTCCTCGGGCTGGTGACCGCGCTGTGGAGCGGGATCGCGGTCGTGCGCGCCACCCAGACCGCGTTCAACTCGGTGTGGGAGCTGCCGTTCCACGCGCGCCCGAGCCTGCCCGAGCAGATCGGCCGCAGCGTGCTCGTGCTGGTGACGATCGGGCTCGGCCTGGTGGTGAGCACGCTCATCAGCGGGTTCGTCTCCAGCGGCACGGACCTGCTGAACCTGGGGTGGCTGGGCCGGATCCTGGGCTACGCCGTCGCGATCGTCCTGGACATCGCATTGTTCGTCGCCGCGTTCCGGATCCTCACCGACCGCGACATCTCCACCCGGGACGTGCTGCCCGGCGCGGTGCTCTCCGGCGTGCTGTTCTGGGTCCTGCAAACGCTTTCGTCGCTGATCATCAGCCGCTACCTGCAGAACGCGCAGAGCACCTACGGCACGTTCGCCACGGTCATCACGCTGCTCTGGTGGTTCTACCTGCAGAGCATCATCACGTTGCTCGGCGCGCAGCTCAACGTCGTGCTCAAGGACCGGCTGCACCCGCGCGCGCTGGTCGGCGCCCCGGAGACGGACGCCGACCACCGCGCTTACGAGTCCTACGCGGAGGAACGCTCCTACCACGAGCAGGAACGGGTGGACACCGAGTTCCCGCCCGAGCAGCGCCGCTGAGCTACTCGGCGCCGGTGACGAACGCCTCCCGCTCGGCGGCGGGACGTTCGCGCAGGGCGAGGACCGCGGCCAGCGTCACCAGGCAGGCCACCAGCATGTAGCCCGACACCGACAGCGACGTGCCGGTCTCCCCGACGAGCCAGGTCGACACCAGCGGCGCGAACCCGCCGCCGAGGATGGCGCCGAAGGCGTAGGCGAAGGACACCCCGCTGTACCGGATGCCGGCTGGGAACAGCTCGCTGTACGCCGCTGCCTGCGGGCCGTAGGTCAGGCCGAGCCCGAAGCCCAGCACGATCACCGCGGCCAGCATGAGCGGCACCGAGCGGGTGTCGAACAGCAGGAAGAACGGGAAGGTCCAGGCGCCCATCGCGAGCGTGCCGACGAGGTAGGTCTTCCGCCTGCCCCAGCCGTCCGACCAGTGCCCGGCCAGCAGCGTGAACACACCCCACGACACCGCGCCGACCATGCCCACGAACAACATCGTCGTGCTGGACAGCTTGAGCGTGCGGGTGCCGTAGGAGTTGATGAACGCGATCAGGATGTAGCCGACCATGTTGTTGGCGATGAACAGCCCGATCGCGACGACGAGCTCACGCCGGTTGGTGCGCAGCAGCTCGGCCAGCGGCGCCGACCGGCGGGCGCGGCGGGCGCGCAGCTCGCTGAACACCGGGCTCTCCGACACCCTGGCCCGCACGAAGAAGCCGACCGCGATCAGCACCACGCTGAGCAGGAACGGGATCCGCCAGCCCCAGCGCGCGAACTGGTCGTCCGTGGTCGCGGCGGACACGCTGAAGAACACCAGGTTCGCCAGCAGCAACCCGATCGGCACGCCGATCTGCGGGAACGAGCCGAAGTAGCCGCGGCGGCCGGACGGCGCGTGCTCCACCGACATCAGTGCCGCGCCGCCCCACTCACCGCCCGCGGACAGGCCCTGCAGCAGCCGCAGCACGACGAGCAGCACCGGCGCGGCGACACCGATCGAGTCGTAGCCGGGCAGCAGCCCGACACCGATCGTGGAAATCCCCATCAGCAGCAGGGTCGCGACAAGAACCGCCTTGCGGCCGACCCGGTCACCGAGGTGCCCGGCGACGATCCCGCCGATCGGCCGCGCCACGAAGCTCACCCCGAGCGTCGCGAACGAGGCCAGCAGCGCCGCGGTCCCGTCCAGCGAGGGGAAGAACTGCTTGCCGAACACCAGGCTCGCGGCCGAGGCGTAGATGAAGAAGTCGTACCACTCGATGGTCGTGCCGACGAGGCTCGCGCCGACGACGCGGCGCAGCTGCCGGCCGTCGTGCGCCGAGCTCGTCCGGGCCGAGGCCTCGGGCGTGTGCGTCATGGGCCATCCCTTCCCGCCATTGGAAAGAAGATCAAAGGTTTGATTAGTTCCCTGGCAACCTAGATCCCACAGTGCCGGAAGACCAGTGGCGGGTGCAGACCTTTACCGTCCTGAGACCTTCGACCGCCCGGTCACAGGAAGTCACCCAGCCGCGCGGCGAAAGCGGCCGGGTCGCCGGCGAAGCCGGTGTGGTCGCCGGGGAACCGGACCGGTTCGACGCCCAGCTCCTTCGCCAGCGCCTCCGACGTGCGTTCACACAGCTGCCCGGCGGACTCGGTGCCGATGCCGACCACCACGGGACGGGTGCGCAGGACGTCGAAGTCCGGGATCCAGCGGGTGGTCGGGCGGTACATGTGCGCGTACTGGAAGTCCGCGTCGGCCCGGTCCCGCGGGTTCGGCTCCTGGGCGAAGAACTGCTGGAAGACCGGCTCCGGGAGGTCGATGCCGGCCATCACCAGGAACTTCCGCATGGCGCCGACCGGGTCGCCGCCGAAGTGGGTCGCGATGACCTCCTCGCCCTGCGCGCGGATCCGCTCGGCGTCCGGGAGCAGGTCGCTCAGCGGCGGTTCGTGCGCGATGACGGTGGTGACCAAGGTCCGGGCGCGCCTGGGCGAGAGCGAGGACGCTGACCGCGCCGCCGCTGGAACCCAGCACCACGGCCGGGCCGGCGTCGGCGTGCTCGATGAGCCGGGCGAGGTCGTCGGCGCGCATCTCCGGCGTGGAGTCCTGGTCCGGGTCGTCGACCGGGCTGCGGTTGATGCCGCGCGGGTCGGTGGTGAGGACGGTGTGGTCGGTGGCGAGCAGCTCGGCGAGCGGGGTGAACGACCGCGCGTCCATGGGTGCGCCGACGAGCACGACGAGCGGGCCGTGGCCGCGGATCTCGTGGTAGAGCTCGGCGCCGGGGACGCGGAGTGTGCCGGCGATCTGGGACATCGGATCCTCCTCGGGAAGTGGGTTCACAGGTGTGACCGCCGGCGTGGGGCAGAATCATCGCTCGTGACGGAACTGGCCGTTGACCTGGAGCGGGCGCGCGCCGGGGACGACTCGGCGTTCACGCGGCTGGTCGAGCCGCTGCGGCGGGAGCTGCACGCGCACTGCTACCGGATGCTGGGGTCGGCGCATGACGCCGACGACGCGTTGCAGGAGGCGCTGCTCCGCGCGTGGCGGGGGCTGGCGCGCTTCGAGGGGCGCGCGTCGCTGCGGTCGTGGCTGTACACGGTGGCGACGCGGACCTGCCTGGACGCGGTGGAGCGGCGTGGCAGGCGGGCGTTGCCGATGGACCTCGGACCGTCCAGCGAGCACGTCGTCGCCGGTGACGCGCCGCGGACGGACGTCGAGTGGCTCGGGCCGTACCCGACGGGACCGGACGCGCGGGCCGAGCAGCGGGAGGCGGTCGAGCTGGCGTTCGTGGCCGCGTTGCAGCACCTGCCGGGGAACCAGCGGGCGGCGCTGGTGTTGTTCGAGGTGCTGGGGTTCTCGGCGGCCGAGATCGCGTCGATGATGGGCACCTCGGCGGCGTCGGTGAACTCGGCGCTGCAACGGGCGCGGCGCGTGGTGCCGGCGCGGGAGCCGGCGCCGTCGGACGCGCGGGTGCGGACGCTGGCGTCGGACTACGCCAGCGCCCTGGAGCGGGGCGACGCGGACGCGCTGGTGGCGCTGCTGACCGAGGACGTGACGTGGTCGATGCCGCCGATGCCGCACTGGTACCACGGGATCGACGCGGCGATGTCCTTCGCGCGCCGGTACCCGCTGGCGTCCTGCGGCTCGTGGCGGCACCGGATCGTCTCCGCGAACGGGTTGCCCGCGGTGGCGTCGTACCTGCGCTCGTCGCCGGGCGGGGCGTTCGAGAGCTGGTCGATCAACGTGCTCCGGCCGCGGGACGGGCGGATCGCGGAGATCACGTCGTTCGTGGCGCGGGAGCACTTCGCGGTGTTCGGGCTGCCGGACGCGCTGGACTGAACGGGCACGGTCCTCTGTGGACCGGTTTACCGTCGGTGACCCTGGGTAAACCGATGATCCTCCGGTTGACGAGTCAGCGGAGGAGGTGATGCATCGTGGATGACATGGTGCATCGGCCGGATCGGTTCACCAGCGTCGTGGACGGGCCGTCCGAACTGGCGGCCCTCCGGCGGCGGGTGCGGGTCATGCTCGCGGGCGTCGGCGAGGAACACGTCGTCGACGCGCTGCTGGTGACCGATGAAATCGCCGGCATCGCCTGGCTGTCCACGCGCCAGCCGTTCACGTTGCGGCTGGGCTGGGCGGGCGCGGACACCATCCGCGTCGACGTCACGATCGCCGCCGAGCCACCCGCCCGCGGGGAACTCGGCACGTCGGCGCGGGTCCTCGACGGGATCGCCGCCAGGTGGGGCATGACGCCACGCCGCGGCGAAACGGTGCTGTGGGCGGATGTCCCGGTCGCCGCCCCGGTCACGCCGGACGGTCCGGCGCTGGACGCGGTGCACGTCACGGAACCGGCGTGACGGTGGTCGCCGGTGGTCCGGGAACCGGGCCACCGGCGACGGCGGTTAGAGTGTCCGGGCTGAACTGACCGACGATGGAGGAGATCCGTGCCGCAGGCCTTCGCCACCCGCTGGACGCGCGAGGGCAGCGAAGTCATCGTCACCATCGTCGGCGAGGTCGACCTCACCACGGCGCCCCGCGTGCGCGAAGCCGTGAAGGACGCCCGCGACAGCGTCGGCCCGGTCGCGCTCACCACCGTGATCCTCGACCTGTCCGAGGTCGAGCACCTGGACTCCCTCGGCCTCGCGGTGCTGGTCGAGACCGCCGCCGAGTGCCACTCCGCGGAGCAGGCGCTCGCGCTGGTCTGCCCAACGCCGGTCGTGACGCGGCCGCTGGAGATGACCGGCCTCGACGGGATCCTCACGATCACCGCGTCACTGGACGAGGCCCGCGAGGCGGCGCGGGAGTACCTCTCCGGCAAGTCCTAGGCGCTGGTCGTCGAGCCGGGGCGGACGATCATCAGGACCGTGACGACGGCCCACAGGACGTTGAAGATCCCGGTGTACATCGCCAGCCGCGCCGGGGCGCGTGGCTCCGGTTCCGCCTGCTCCGCGATCCCGTCCAGGATGCCCTGCTGGCGCGGAAGCACCACCAGCACGAGCACGGCCGCCGCGATCGCGGTCAGCACGATGGACACGATCACCCACGCGTCGCCCGTCACGCCGAGGCTGCCCGCGGTCGCGAACCCGAACACCGGGATCGCGATGCCGACCGCGGCGTAGACCCGGCAGATGCGGTGCAGCGTGCGCAGCACCGCGAGGTCGTGGTCGGTGCCGCCGGTCGCGCGGCGGGTCGCGGCGGGGAACATGCTGGCCGCGACGGTGACCGGGCCGATCGCGACCAGCGCCGCGAGCACGTGGAGGGAGAGCAGTACCTTCGTCACGCCCCGGGACGGTAACGACCGCCGGTGATCACCGGAACTGGCTCGATGGCCAACTTCCACAAGATTCTCGCCAACCCGCTGACCAGGGCGGTCCTGGCGCAGCGACGTGGCGAGGACCTACGGTGTCGCCATGCACACGGTCGCCGTGCTGGCGCTGGACCAGGTGGTCCCGTTCGACCTGGCCACCCCGATCGAGATCTTCACCAGGACCCGCCTGCCCGGCGGGCGCCCGGCCTACCGGGTGCGCGTCTGCGCCCCGATCCCGGAGGTCAGCGCGGGCACGTTCACGGTGCGAGCCGAGTGGGGCCTGGAGGCGCTCGCCGACGCCGACACGATCATCCTGCCCGGCTGCGCCGATCCGACGGTGCCGGTGCCGGAGGACGTGCTGGACGCCCTGCGCAAGGCGGCCGCCGACGGCATCCGGATCGCGTCGGTCTGCGCCGGCGCGTTCGTCCTCGCCGCGACCGGCCTGCTCGACGGCCTGCGCGCGACGACGCACTGGGTGGCCGCGGACCTGCTCGCCCGGCGGCACCCGGAGATCGAAGTCGACCCGGACGTGCTGTATGTGGACAACGGCCAGTTCCTCACCTCGGCGGGCGCCGCGGCCGGGATGGACCTGTGCCTGCACCTCATCCGGCGCGACCACGGCTCGGCGGTGGCAGCCGACGCGGCGCGCCTGTCGGTGATGCCGCTGGAGCGGGAGGGCGGTCAGGCGCAGTTCATCGTGCACGACCAGCCGCCGGCGCCGCGGGGTTCGGTGCTGGAGCCGGTGCTGCGGTGGATGACCGACCACCTCGACCGGGACCTGACGCTGAACGACATCGCGGCGCGGGCGGGCATGAGCACGCGGTCGCTGAACCGGCGCTTCCGCGAGCAAACCGGGACGACGCCGCTGCAGTGGCTGCACCGCGAGCGCATCCGGCAGGCGCAGTACCTGCTGGAAACGACGCGGCACCCGGTGGACCGCATCGCGGGGCAGGTGGGTTTCGGTTCGCCGACCGCGTTCCGCGAGCGGTTCCGGCGGGTGGTCGGCACGAGCCCGAACGCCTACCGGGCGGCGTTCCAGCGGCGGGAACCGGCGCAGCCGGGCACGCCTTCGTAGCGGCGCCGGGGCTTTGGCGCGCCGTCAGCACAAGCGCCACCCCGCCGCGCTCCAGCGGCGGGAACGGACCCAGCCGGGGTCGTCTCCGCGACAGCCGCCCGGGCCGGCTTTCGATTCCCGCGGCGAACCGGCTCAGGCCCAGCGAACCCTCGCAGCAGCGGCTCCACGGCCGATTCCGGTGCGTCGACTCCAGCTGACACCGACCGCGCTGCGGTCAGCAAAGGGAACCTACCCAGCGAGGCACCGAACCTTCCGGCCCGGCGCGCCGTCGCCCTCCCACGGGCCGAACCAGCGGGCCGTCCGCTCCGGATCGGTGACGTCGGCCCAGACCTCCTCGACCGGCGCACCGATCTCCCGGCTCAGCACCAGGTCGCTCCCGTCCAGCCGTCCACCCACCCGACCGCTCCTCCCAGTGAAAGGGCGATCCTGACCACGCCAACGATCGAGACGGGGCCGTCCCGTCCACTCCTGGTACTGTCCGGGACATGACCCGGACCCGTCGCGCGCCGAGTGGCGCCGCCGTGCTGCGTGTCGAGCTCACGGACGCCATCGTCGAGGTCGTGATCGACGAACTCGCCGAGAAGGGCTACGCCCGCACCTCGATGGACGGCGTGGCCAGGCGGGCGGAGGTCGGGAAGAGCTCCCTGTACCGCCGGTGGCCGTCGAAGCAGGACATGGTGGCCGACGCGGTCTCCCAGCTGAGCGTCCCGCTGGTCGACATCCCCGACAGCGGCTCCCTGCGCGGCGACATTGAGCGCGCCTTCGAGATGGTCGTGCAGTGGCTCAGCGACGAGCGCCTCGGCCGGATCCTGCCCGACCTGACGGCCGAGGCGAAGCGCAACCCGGCACTGGCCAAGGCCATGACCGAGCACCTGGAGGAGCCGCGCCGCGCCAAGGCGGAACCGGTGCTGGACCGCGCGATCGCCCGGGGCGAGCTGCCGCCGGACGTCGACCGGGAACTGGCGCTCGACATCTTCGCCGCCCCGATCTACTGGCGCTACACCGTCCGCCGCACCGAGATCACGCCCGAGTTCCTGGCGACGCTGACCGATTCGACGCTGGCGTTCCTCGGCGCGCGGCCGGCGAAGAAGCGCCGCAGGTAGTTCACCGCAGCACCCGGAACGTGCTGCGGTGGAACACCACCGGCTCCGCGCCGGGGAAGTCCGTCAGCGCCGTGATCCCGAGCAGCGCGATGACGTGGTCACCGGCGTCGACCTCCCCGGTCAGCCGGCATTCGAGCTGCAACGCGCTGTCCTCGACCAGCACGGCGCTCCCCCGCGCCACCCACGGCACCCCGGCGAACCGGTCCCCCTCCGGCATCGCCAGGCTGCGGCAGATCCCGCCCTGCCCGGCCGACAGCACGCTGACCCCGAGTTCCGGCGCGGCACGCAACGTCCGCCAGGTCCGCGACTCCTTCCGCACGCACACCGAAACCAGCGGCGGGTCCAGGGAAACGGCGGTGAACGTGCTCGCGGCCATGCCCACCGGTTCACCGCCGACCAGCGCGCACACCGCCGCCACCCCGCTCGGGAACTGGCCGAACGCCGCCCGCAACGTGCTCCCGTCGATCATGTCGCCACTCCTTCCAGCTCGAACGCGCCGCGGAGGAACTCGACCGCCGGGCCAACCACCTCCGGGCTGCTGAACACCGCCGTCGCGTGGTCCGCGCCCGGCACGACCTCCAAAGTGGACTTTCCACCCGCGGCGAGCACCGCCTCGTGCAGCCGCCTGCTCTGCCCCAGCCCGCACCGGCGGTCGGCGTCGCCGTGGCTGATCCGGAACGGCGGCACCCGCGACGCCGCCGCCACCGCGCGGGACACCGCCGCCCCGGCCACCACGCCGGGCCGCGAAGCCAGCGGGAACCCGAAGAACTGCGACCCGACGTCGACCATGTTCCGCAGACCGGCCTCCGTCGGCTCGAAGGCGTCCTCGGTGATCGTCGAGAAGTCGGTGACCGGGTAGTGCAGCACCACCGCGGACAGCCGCGCGGACACCGCCGGGTGGTCGCCGACCGGCCGTCCGATCCGGTCGGTGAGCGCGGCCAGCCCCATCAGGTACCCGCCGGCGGAACTGCCCCACCCGGCGATGCGCGCCGGGTCCAGCCCGTACCGGTGGGCGTGGACGCGGACCCACCTGATCGCGGCGAGCACGTCCTCGACCGGCTCCGGGTACCGCGCCTCGCCGGCGAGCCGGTAGTCCACCGACGCCACCGCGATCCCGTGCCGCGGCAGGCTCGCCCACGGCCCCATTTCCTTGACGCCGCCGAGGAAACTGCCGCCGTGCGCGTAGACCACCACCGGCACCGGGCCGGTCGCGCCGAGCGGGACGTGCAGGTCCAGCATCAACGGCCGCCAGCCGACCGGGATCGCGTACTTGACGTTCAGGTACGACTCGGCGTCGTCGAGGACCCGCACCGGCCGGACCGTCCACAAGCGAGGATCGGCCATGTGGTGCGAGGCGGGCCGCGCGAAGGCGACGTCGGACGGGTGCGGCAGCGTCATGCCTTGCGCACCCCCGGCAGGTAGCGGCCGGCATCAGGGATCTCGCCGCTCAGCTCGGCGGCGCCGACGAACGCGTTCTTGGCGTCGATGCTGTCGTGGCTGGCGAACGTACGGGCGTTGCGCCAGAACCGGTCCAGCCGGTACTTGTTGGCGGTGCTGCGCGCGCCGGTGAGGTCGTGCACGCGTGCCGTGACGTCGAGCGCCGCCGTGGTGCACACGACCTTGACCTTGAAGAACTCGGTCATCAGCGCACGCAGGTCGGTCGTGTCGTCGGAGTTCGCCACCTTCCGGCAGGTGCCCAGCAGGTAGGCGCGGCCGGCGGCGAGTTCCGCGGCCATCTCGCCGATCTGCCGGTGCATCAGCGGGTCCTCCATCGCGGAGCCGAACATCGGCATGCTCGCGCGGTTCAGCCCCCGCAGGTACTCCAGCATCGCCGCGTACGCGCCTTCGCCGATCCCCTGCAGCAACAGCGCGTGGCCGGGCAGGACGAGGTCGACGAACACGACCTCCGACTCGGGCGCCGCGTAGTGCCACCCGTCGGGGACGAACACCTCGGCGTAGGTGATGGTCTGGCTGATCGTGCCGCGCTGGCCCATGTTGTCCCAGTCGCCGTGCACCTCGACGCCGGGCGCGTCGAGCCGGATCAGCGCGTGGTGCCGGGTGGTCGCACCGTCCGGCCCGGTGAGGCGGAAGCTGACGTTCGCCAGGTCGCGGCCACCGCCGCCGCTGTTGGTGTTGAAGGTCTTCACGCCGTTGACGACCACCCCGCCGTCCACCCGGCGGCCGGTGACCGGTCCGGTGCCGCCGGTTTCGGCGTTGGAGGCGACGATCCGGCGCCCCTCGGAGATCAGCTCGTCGGCGAGTGCCTGCTTGGTCGACGCGGGCAGCGGCGCGGACATCACCTCGCGTGCCTGCAGCGCGGTGGTCGACCAGCACTGGCCGGTCGACCCGTCGCCCGCGGTCACCTCCAGCGCCGCCTCGACCACCCGGTCCCAGCCGGCGAAGGTGCCGCCCGTCCACAGACCGCCGAATTCGACGGGGACGTTCGCGCGCTGCAGACCGGCCTCGCCGAGCAGGCGCATCGCCTCGGTGGGATCGACGCCGAGTGCGTCCACCTCGACGCCCAGCTCGGCGATGCGCGGCCGGAGCGCCCTGGCGCGCTCGACGACCTCGTCGTAGCTCGCGGGCGCCGAGGGCCAGGCGGGGATTTCGCGGAATTGCGTGGAAACGGACATGAACGCCGTCCTTCCGGGAGGAATCGAGAAATGGACGAGACGGTATCGTCTCGACCACGGTAACTCGTCCGGAGCGGACCAACAAGAGTCTGGACACGCCGGGAGCGCCCGGCGTACGCTGCTCGGACGCGACGATACCGTATCGACCATTCGCGAGCGCTGTTCCGTGGCGTGGTGGGGGGACCGCCATTCACCCCGGATGTCCAGGAGTGCTCATGAACCCAGACGGAAATCACCACCGGTTGCGACCCAACGCGGTGGGCATCTTCGACATGATCCTCATGGTGATCGCGGTGACCGCACCGCTGACCGCGGTCGCCTCGAACCTCTCGCTGAGCCTCGCGTTCGGCGCCGGCACCGGCACGGTCGGCGTGCTCGTCCTGGTGCTGGCGATTCTGCTGGTGTTCTCCGCGGGCTACGTGGCGCTGAGCCGCCAGGTGGTCAACGCGGGCGCCTACTTCGCCTACATCGGGTTCGGCCTCGGCCGGCGCATGGGCGGCGCGTCGGCGCTCGTGGCGACGCTGGCCTACAACGTCGCGGCGGCCGGGATGTCCGTGGCCGTCGGGTACTTCGGCCACGCCGGGCTGTCCGCCTACCTCGGGGTGGACGTCCCGTGGTGGGTGATCGCGCTGGTGGCGGTGGCGGCCACCTGGGTCGTCGGCTACTTCGGCGTGACGATCGCGGGCAAGGTCAACGTGTTCGTGGCCGTGACCGAGTTCGCGGTGCTGCTGGCGTTCGCGATCGCGGTGCTGGTGCGGCGGCCGGGCGGGTTCTCGTTCGACGTGCTCGCGCCGGGCACTGTGTTCGGCGGGAACTTCGGGCTCGCCGTGGTGTTCTGCATCCTGTCCTTCGCCGGGTACGAGGCCGCCGCCATCTACGGCGAGGAGGCGCGGTCGGCGCGGCGGAACGTCGGCCGGGCAACGTACTCCGCGCTGATCGTGCTGGCCGTGACGTTCGTGTTCGTCATGTGGGCGATCGCGGCGGCGTTCCCGGACGCGGCCGCGGCGGCGCAGGCCGATCCCGGCGCGCTGCTGGTCTCGGCGATCACCGCCTACCTCGGCGGGTGGGCCGGACCGGTGCTGAGCCTGATGATCACGTTCAGCTTCTTCGCCGCGGCGCTGTCCTTCCACGCGATCGCGTCGCGGTACATGTTCTCCCTGGCGCGCGACGGGTTCCTGCCCCGGTCGCTGAGCCGGGTGCACCACCGGCGGCGGACGCCGGTGTCCGCGGGGACCGTGCAGCTGGTCGTGTGCGTGCTGGTGGTGGTGCCGTTCGCGGTGGCGGGCGCCGATCCGATCGCGACGTTCTTCCCCGCGGTCTCCGGGATCACCGCGCTGGCGATCATCTACCTGATGGCGGCGTGCTCGGCGAGCATCGTCACCGCGGCCGCGCGCGGGCGGATCAGCGGTTCCACGTGGGCGGTGCGGGTGGCGCCGTCGATCGCGTGCGTGGCGCTGGTGAGCTGCGGGGTGGTCATCGTCGCGCACTACACGGAAATCACCGGCAGCGATTCGCCCGTCATCAGCGCGCTGCCGCTGACCCTCGTCGTCGCCGCGGTCTACGGCTGGCTCGCGGCGCGGACCCGGACCGTCACCGAGGAACCGGCTCTGGCCTGAAAGGAAGTCCGATGAGCTACACCCCCAATCCCGGCGACACGCTGGTGTTCGAGAACGACCGCGTGCGCGTGTGGTCGATGACGCTCCCGCCGCGCGGGATGTACGACTGGCACCAGCACCACCACGACCACCTGATCATCTGGCCGGACCCGGGCCGCGCGGAGGCGCAGCGCCTCGGCGACGAGGACTGGACGCTGCGGCAGACCGCGGAGGCCGGGTACGTGGCGTTCAAGACCGTCGGCAGCGGCGGACCGCTGACGCCGCACCGGATCCGCAACCTGGAGGACCACGCCGTGACGCACTACATTGTGGAGCTGATCAGCGAACCGTCACCGAGCCCCGTGGAGCTGCCGTCGGAGACGAACGACCGCGGCTCGGCGGTGGACGTCCGGACGGGCGAGCCGTTCTAGGGAGGCCACATGCGAGTCGCCCTGCGCTCAGCGTGGAGCAGCGCGACGGCTCGCTCTACCTGGGACGGATCGAGCTCTGCCGGACCGGCGGCTGGGTTTCCGCGAGGTGCGCCGCCGTGATCGCAAGATCGCGATGAGGTACCGCGGAACGCCTTGATCGGCTACGGCATCATGACCGGCGTGAAGCGTGGATCTTTCTTCCGGACAGCAGCGGTGTTGGCGGCGGCGCTGACCGCCTCGGCGTGTGGATCGTCCTCTTCGGACGCTCCGGCCCCGCCGGCGGCGAGCAGCAGCGCCCCGCCGCCCATCGTGGAACCCACGACGCCGCCGGGCACTTCGCTGACCGTCGGGCAGCGCGCGGTGGTCAGCTACTCCGACGGGATCGACGAGGGCCTGCTGGCGATCACGGTCACCGCGATCGAGCAGGCGGACCAGAACGAGTTCCGGACCGCGTTCGGGGACCGGGCGCAGGGGCTGACGCCGTACTGCATCCGCTACACCGTGGAGAACCTGACCGGGATCGACTTCGGCACCAAGGTCGGCCCGAAGCTGGAGGCCCTGGTCGGCGACGGGGAGACCACGGGAACGTTCATCACGGGCGACATCCCGAGCTGCGCCCCACGCCTGTCCCCCGGCGACTTCGACCACCCCGGCGCGCGGTACGAGAACGCGGACCTGGACGCGACGTCCCCGGACGCCCCGGTGGTGGCGGCCCGCTACGACGGCAACGACTACGACGGCAATCCGCTGGTGTGGCGCATGCCCTGACCCCCGGTATGTGGTGGTGCACGGTGGCCGCCGGGTACCACCACCCCCGACGCCGCGGCCACGGTGCCGAGCGCCGCTGCCGGACGAGCCACGCCACGACCGAGCGCCACTGCCGGACGAGCCACGCCACGACCGAGCGCCGCTGCCGGACGCGCTGCTCGTGGGCGGCATCGCCGCCGGGCGGGCCGCCCGGCGGCCCTCCGGGCAAGCAGCGCCACGGCTCCGCGCCGCCGCCGCAAGGCGCGCCGCGAGCGGGTGGGACCGGCAACCAACGGTCCCACGCGTGCGGAGTCCTACCCCGCCACCGGCTCCAGCACCTTCGCGCCCGTCTTCTCCCGCAGCTCCTCCTCCGTGACGCCCGGCGCGAGGCGCACCAGGCGGAGGCCCTCCGGTGTCACGTCCAGCACCGCGAGGTCGGTGATGATCCGGTCCACCACGCCCGCGCCGGTCAGGGGCAGCGTGCACGTCTCGACGATCTTCGGGCTGCCGTCCTTCGCCACGTGGTCGGTGATCACGATGATCCGCTTGGTGCCCGCGACCAGGTCCATCGCGCCGCCCATGCCCTTCACCAGCGCGCCGGGCACGGTCCAGTTCGCCAGGTCGCCGTTGGCGGCCACCTGCAGCGCGCCGAGGATCGCGAGGTCGATGTGCCCGCCGCGGATCATGGCGAACGACGTCGCCGAGTCGAAGAAGCTCGCGCCGGGCTGGACGGTCACCGTCTGCTTGCCCGCGTTGATCAGGTCGGCGTCCTCCTCGCCCTCGAACGGGAACGGGCCGAGGCCGAGGATGCCGTTCTCGCTCTGCAGGGTCACCCGGACGCCGTCCGGGATGTGGTTGGCCACCAGCGTGGGGATGCCGATGCCGAGGTTCACGTAGTCCCCGTCGCGCAGTTCCGCCGCCGCCAGCGCGGCCATCTCGTCGCGGCTCCAGCCCATGGTCACGCCTCCGTCCCGGCGAGCGCCCGCGGGCGCACCGTGCGCTTTTCGATCTCCTTCTCCCGCGGCGTGGCGACCACCAGGCGGTCCACGAACACGCCGGGGGTGATCACCAGGTCCGGGTCGACGTAGCCGTCGAGCAGGACCTCGGTCTCCACCACGGTCACCCGGCCGCAGGTGGCGACCACCGGGTTGAAGTTGCGGGCCGCCATCCGGTACACGAGGTTGCCCTCCCGGTCCGCGGTGTGCGCGTGCACCAGCGCCAGGTCGGCGACGATGCCGCGCTCCTGCACGTAGGTCTCGCCGTCGAACTCGGCGTGCGGCTTGCCCTGGGCAACGGGCGTGCCCACGCCCGTCTTCGTGTAGAACGCCGGGATGCCCGCGCCGCCCGCGCGCATCCGCTCGGCCAGCGTGCCCTGCGGCGCGAACTCGACCTCGACCGAACCGTCCAGGTACTGCTGCGCGAACAGCTTGTTCTCCCCGACGTAGGACGCGATCACCTTGCGGACCTGCTTGTTCTCCAGCAGCAGCCCGAGGCCCTTGCCGTCCACACCCATGTTGTTCGACACGATCGTCAGGTCGCTGACCCCGGCTTCGCGGACGACCTCGATCAGGTCGTAGGGGATGCCGGACAGACCGAAGCCGCCGACCGCGATCGTCATGCCGTCTCGCAGCGCGCCTGCCATCGCGTCGGCGGCCGCGCCGAACACCTTGGACACGTGAACTCTCCTTCGAGCGTCCGTGGGATGAGCACCTGCCCGCAGTCAAGACGACCTGGGGAAACCCGGTCAAGCGCGCCTTCTGGATCTCTCGTCAGGTGAACGACTCGAGGCATGGCGTTCACTGAGTGGACGTACCATGGGGACATGCCGCCCGCCCACCTGATCGGCCGGGCCGCGCTGGTGCTTCGCGCGCTGTCCGCGGCCGGCGAGCCCGGCGCGTCGACCTCCGACGTGTCGCGGCTGACCGGGCTCGCCCGTCCGACGGCCCACCGGCTGCTGGCGGCGCTGGCCGACGAGGGGTTCGTCGACCGCGACCAGCGCAACGGCCGCTGGTACCTGGGCCCGGAGCTGTACCTGCTGGGCGAGTCGGCGGCCGCGCGCTACGACGTGACGCAGCACGCGCGGGCGAGCGTGCACCGGCTCGCGGCGGCGACCGGGGAGAGCGCGTTCTTCTCCGCCCGGCGCGGCGACGAGACGGTGTGCCTGCTGCGCGAGGACGGCGACTTCCCGATCCGGTCGTTCGTGCTGTACGAGGGCGCGCGGTTCCCGCTGGGCGTGGTCTCGGCTGGGCTGGTCGTGCTGTCGCTGCTGTCCGACCGGGAGATCGACGACTACCTGGCGCGGGTCGACCTGACGGAGCGGTGGGGCGAGGCGCACGCGCCGGGGCCGCTGCGGGAACGGATCGCCGAGACGCGGGAGCGGGGGTACGCCGTCAACCCGGGCCTCGTGGTCGAGGGCAGCTGGGGCATGGCGGCGGCGGTGTTCGGCTCGTCCGGGGAGCCGGCGTGGGCGCTGACACTGACCGGGGTGGAGTCCCGCTTCCGCGAGCCGCGGCGGGCGCAGCTGGGCGCGCTGCTGCTCAAGGAGGCCCACGCCCTGACGACGACGCTGCGCGCGGACCGGCAGCGCGGCGGGCTCTGACGCGGGCGCCGGTGTTCGGGTGTCGCAGATCGGTGGGGGCGGCCCTTGATGAGCCGCCCCCACCGGGCCTCAGCCGCGCGTCACCGGTCCAGCGTGCGCAGCGCCCGCTGGTACAGCCGTCGCGCCTCGGTCAGGTTTCCGTGCGCCTGGTGGTCCATCCCGAGCGTCGTCAGGCCCGCCGCGGACACCTCGGGCGCGCGCCGGGCCAGGTGGCGGACCACGTACTCGGCGTCGCGGCCCGCTCCGCCCACCAGCATCGAGCTGAACGAGTGCAGGAACGGCAACCCGACGAAGTACAGGCCGGGCACCGGCGTCACGCCGCGCTCCTGCTCGGGGTAGCCGTCCTCGCCGGTGACGGGCAGGTCGATCCAGCCGTAGTCGGGGCGGAAACCGGTGCACCACACCACGTTCGCGACATCGAGCACCCGCCCGTCCGCCAGCACGGGCATGCCGTCCCGGACGCCGGTGGTCTTGTCGACGACCCGCTCCACACCGGCCTTGCGCAGGTCCTCCTTCTTGACCCGGATCAGCGGCCCGCCGTGCCCGCGCACCTCCTCGCGCAGCTTGCGGCCCACCGGCCGGTTCACGGTCAGGACCCGCGTCGCGGCGAACCACAGCACCCGCAGCGCCACCGACGCGACCCGGCTTTCGAAGTAGAACGGGATCTCGCCGGTGTCCGTGCCGGACAGGATCGTCGGGTGCTCGCGGGCCACCTCGTAGGCGATGTCCGCGCCGGAGTGGCTCGCGCCGACGACCAGCACCGGCCCTGGCCGCAGCTGCGAAGGGTTCCGGTACTCGCTCGAGTGCATCTGGCAGATCTCCGGGCTCAACTCGCCCGCGAAAGCCGGGACACGCGGAACGCCCCACACCCCCGAGGCGACCACCACGTTCGCGGCCTCGAACCGCTCATCGCCCGCGGTCACCACGAACTCTCCGTCCTCTTGCGACAGCCGGTCCACCCGCGCGCCGCAGCGCACCGGCAGGTCGAACCTCCGCGCGTAGGCCTCCAGGTAGTCGGCCATCTCGTCCCGCGTGGGGAAACTGCCGGGTGGCGCGGGGAACCGCATCCCGGGTAGCCCGTCGTAGCGCGCCGGGCTGAACAGCCGCAGCGAATCCCAGTGCCGCCGCCACGAGTCGCCGATCCGCTGGTGCGCGTCGAGAATCACGAACCGCCTGCCGTCGCGGGCCAGGTGGTACCCGGCCGAGAGCCCGGCCTGCCCACCGCCGATGACCACCGTGTCGAACCTCATCGTCCACCTCCTGTTTCGAGGAGACCGACGCTAGGCCGCGGCGCGCCACGGGAACTTCGGGCGAACGACCCAATTCCCGCCGCCGGGCATGGGTAGTTCTGCCCAGTCAGCCGATCCGGTGCTGGAACGCGTACGCCGCCGCCGCGGTCCGTGAACCGACCCCGAGCTTGGCGAAGATGTTGCTGACGTGCCGCGCCACGGTCTTCTCGCTCAGCACCAGCTCCCGCGCGATGCCGCGGTTGGTCGCGCCGGCGGCCAGCAACCGCAGTACCTCCGTCTCCCGCGGGCTCAGCAGCGAGGCGCCGCGGCGGGCGTCGCGCACGCGGGCCAGGTCCGGTTCGGCGCCGAGCCGCGCGAACACCTCCGCGGCCGCGTCCAGCTCCACCTCGGCGGCGTCCTCGTCGCCGAGCGCGCGGCAGGCCAGCCCGACGAGGCACCGGGTCCGCGCCGCCTCGTAGGGCGCGTCCAGTTCGCACCACAACCGCAGCGCGGTCCGCAACGGCGGCAACGCCGCGGACTCGTCACCCGCGGCGAGGTGCGCCGCGCCGGTCGCGCCCGACGCCAGCGCACGCAGGGCGGGCGTGTGGAACCGGCCTGCGATCGCGGTCAGCTCGGCCGCCGCCGCCCGGGCGCACTCCGGGTCGCCGTTGCCGATCGCGGCTTCCACCTGCGCGGGCAGCAGGCGGGACCGGCTGATGTCGTCCTCGGCCTCGGCCAGTGCGCGGCGCAGGGACAAGTCCGCCGCGTCGGCGCGGCCCTGGGCCAGGCGGAGCAGCGCCAGGCCCGGCTGGACGTCCCACCCGCTCTCGCCGGCCCGCCGGTAGGAGCGCTCGGCGTCGGCGAACTCGCCGCGCAGCCGGTGGATCTCGGCGAGCTGGTAGTAGGCCATGCCCGCGACCACGTGTCCGTACCGCTGGTCCAGCCGCGCGCACGCCGTCCGCGCCTCCCGGACCGCGTCCGGCCAGTCGCCGACGAGCTGCAGCAGTTCCGAGCGGTGCACCCGGCAGATGCCGGAGTAGGCGCCGGTGAACTGCGGCACTGCGTCGCACCAGGCGTTCACCGCGGCGGTCCACTCGCGGGCGCGGCCCAGCTCGTGCACGTCGCGGCAGGCGGCGATCATGCTGCAGTACATCCACCCGGTCACCTGGGAGGAACACGCGCCCGCGGCGATGTCGAGCATCGCCTCGTCCAGCAGCGCGAGCCCCTCCTCGACGCGGCCCTGCGCGAGCCGGGCGCGGCCCTGGACCTGCACCCCGATGGTCACCAGATCCCGGTCGCCACACCGGTTCCCCAGCTCGACGGCTTCCGCGGCGGTGGCGAACGCGGCGTCCCCGGTCTGCCGCTCGGCCTCGCCGATCAGCAGGTAGCCGCGCTGCGCGCAGTCCGGGTCGTGCGCCAGCAGCCGCGCCGCCCGCGCCATCCAGCCCTGTGCGCGGGAGAACTCGCCCTGGAACGCGCACACTTCGCGCAGCCAGAAGGCGCACCGCACGGCCCGGCCGATCGCGCCGGCGTGCACGTGCTGCTCGTAACAGCGGCGGAACGCGTCGGCGGCCTCGTCCGGGCGGCCCAGCAACAGCGCCAGCTCGCCGAGCCGCTCCAGGTCCGGCAGCGCGAGCGGGGTTTCCCGGTCGACGGCGGCCAGGGTGTCGCAGGCGTCGGCCCAGGCCCGCCGGTCGTAAGCCGCGCCGGCCCGTTCGAGCAGGACGCGCGTGTCCACCGGGTCATTAAACGCCCGCGATGTCCTTGTCACCAGGCCCGTCGGTCAGGCGGCCGCGCAGCTTCGCGGGCGCGACGGCGAGCCACCCGTCGGTGAGCGCGTCGCCCAGCGCGGTGCGGGACACCTTCCGCAACTGGACGAGCACCGCCGCGTAGCCGTCGAAGTGCGGGATGGTGAAGAAGGCGTCGGGATTCGCCGCGAGGACCGCTTCCTTCTCGCCGAGGTCGTCCACGCCGATCGCGAGGATCGGCCCGTCCGGCGGAGTCTCGTCGCCGAACCGGCGGAGGTCGGCCTTGCTGAACGGCCGCACCCAGGCGAACGCCTTACCGGCGACGGACCACGTCTGGTGACCGTGCCGCTCCCCCTCGGTCACCTCCGGCAGCTCGGAAACCAGCCGTGCCACGTCGCCGACAGTCGCCATCGTCGAACGGTACCGCTCTCACGGCGCGCCCGGCAGCTTCCGCCGCTCGAAGCTCTCGCGCAGGGCGGCGCGGCGGGCGTGGCCGCGCTCGTACAGGCGCCCGAACACGAACGCGTCGGTCACCGAATCCCCCGTTCGCTGCCGGAGGAGCTCGCCCGCGCTCACCAGGTCGTGGTACTCGCCCAGCTCGCTCTGCACCTCCTTGACCACCCGCCGCCACGAGCGCACCCGCTTGCCCAGCAACGGTTTCGCCACATCGGCCGCGTACCGCGCCGCCTTCGCCTTCTTGCGCACCTCGTGCAGGGCGGAGTCGGGGTCGCGCGCGTCGCGCACCGCCTCCGCCGCGGCCGTCAACCGCCGGTTCGCGCGGCGGAGGGCCTTGCGCAGCTCGCGGCGCCCGGACTCGGCGGCGGTCGTCAACGGCGGGTCGGCCACCCACTCGTCGAGCGCGCCCAGCAGCCGGGCGCAGCGCTCGCCGGTCAGTTCGGCGAGCAGCGCCTGCCGGTCCCGCTCGGCTGCTTCGTCCAAAAGCGACACGAGTGTGCGGCGGGCGTGCTCGGTTTGCGGCTCGCGCGGGAGGTTCGCGAGCTCGGCGAGCAGGGTTTCGCGGCGGACCTCACCGTCCCGCGCCGGGGACAGCACCCGGCCGGCCCACTTGAGTTCGTCCGCCAGCGCCTTGGCCCGGTCACGCACGAAGAGGCGCCGGTAACCGCGCAACGCGCTCCGCAGCCGCCGCATCGCGACGCGCAACTGGTGCACCGCGTCGTCGTCGCCGCGCCGGACGCCCTCGTCGTGCCGCCGGATCGCCTCGACCTGGGTGCGCACGTAGGTCATGACGGTCTCCCCGGCGTTGCCCGGCTCGTCGTCGGCGGCCAGGTCGGCGGCGAGCAGGCGCCGTAGCTTCGACGGCCAGTGCGCGGGCCGCACCCCGCCCGCGACGAGGGCTTCGGTGAGAGTGTCGAGGAGTTCCGGTTCCGCGTCGTCGAGTTCGACCTCGAGTTCGCGCCAGTGGTCCAGGTGCGCCTGGTCGCCGGCGCGCTCGCCGTGGACGTGGTCGTCGGTCAGCACGGCCAGCCGCCGCCCGTCGGCGTCGGTGAGGTCGTGGGTGAAGCGGTCGACGCGGAGGCGCGCGATCTCGACGAGGTCCGCACCACCGGTCCACTCGCGCGCGGCGTCGGCGAGTTCCGGCGGCAGCTGGTTGCCTGGCGGCAGCTGGGTCTCCTCGCGGGCCCCGGCGGTCGCCGGGCGCTTGAGGTGCCAGCCCGCGTCGTCCCCACCGGTGCGGCGGCGCAGGGTCACGCCGGCGCGGGCCAGGCGGAGGTCGCGGGTGTCGTAGTAGGTGTTGTCGAGCCGGGACTCCCTCGGCGGGGCCTGCTCCGCCACCGGACCCACCCCGGCCAGCCGCGGCACCGGCCGGCCGTCGTCGAAGTCGAACTTCCGCTCCCGCTCGGTGACCGTCTTGGCGCCCATGGCGAGGAGTTCCCGGGCGACGACCGGCGAAAACCCGCGTGCGGCACCAGCGGAGCGGCCATTGGCAGGAACCTCGCCTACCGCCGGCGGACGCCGGTGCAGGCGATCAGCTCCGCCAGCGCTTCCCGGTCCAACCGCGCCTCCTCCCGTCGCGCCGGGCGCTACCCGCCTTCGGCAACCCGCCTGCCCGTTCAGCAGATCGCGTACACGTCCAGCACCACCGCGTCCGGGCGGCGCAGCGCCGAGCTCACCGCGACCACGTGGTTGAGCCACGCGTGCTCCGGCGAGTCCTCGGCCGTCTCGAAGGTGATCGCGGTGCGGAAGCGGTACGTGGACGGGTCCGGGCACTGTCCGGCGAGCAACGCGGTCATCACCTCCGGCGGCCCGTGCCGCACGCCCCGGCTGATGATCGACACCAGCGAACCGTCGTCGGTGCGGGCGGTGTAGTGCGCCTCGACGCGCACCCAGCCGCCGGTCTGCAGGATCTGCCAGTCCGCGCCGCCGGGCAGGACGTCGGCGGACAGCCGCGGGCCGTCGACGCGGCCGCCGGTGATCGGCACGACCCGGCGACGGCCGTGCGGGGTGCCGCCCAGGTCGAGCACCTCGTCCAGCGTCACCTCCGCCCTGGCGAGGAACTCCAGACCGGGTCGCGGTGGCTCGTACGGGGTCGCCATGACCCGGCAAACTATCAGGGATTCTGATCGAGAACAGCCGTCGCGCGGAGGACGACGTCCCGCAGGTACCGGTGCTCGGGATCGTCGTCGTACATCGGGTGCCACCACATCGCCTCGCGCAGCGGGCCGATCTCCAGCGGGCACGGCAGCGCGCGCACCCCCAGCTCGGCGGGCACCCCGGCGGCGAGCCGGCGCTGCAGCAACGCGACGCGGCCAGTGCCACGGACCAGGCTCGGCACGGTCAGGAACGTCTCCGTCACCACCTGCACGTTCGGCTCGATGCCGAGCATCCGCATCTGCCGCGCGGCCGGAGTGGACGCCGTCGGCCCGTGGTAGGTGACCACCCACGGCATCGTCTTCAACTGCTCGACGGTCAGCTCCTCGCCGACGTCCGGGTTGTCCCGCGACACGAGGCACACCCAGTCGTCCAGGTACAGCTCGCGGTAGGGCAGGTCGGTGATGAACCCGTGCGGCATCAGCAGCAGGTCGTGGTTGACCAGGGCCTGCGCCGCCTGCTCGACCAGCGACGGGGTGTTCGCGGTCAGCCGCAACCGGGTGCCGGGCGCCTCGGCGGCGAGCAGCGCGGCGATCTCCGCCCCCAGCACCGCGACGCCGTAGTCGCTGATCAGCAGCGAGAACTCGCGCGCCGAGGACGCCGGGTCGAAGTCCGGTTCGGCGGCGAACACCCGTTCCACCCCGGAAATCGCGACGCGCACCCGTTCCTTGAGCTGCACCGCCAGCGGGGTCAGCCGGTAGGAGTTGCCGACCCGGATCAGCAGGTCGTCGCCGAAGTGCCGGCGCAGCTTGCCCAGGTGCGCGGACACCGCGGGCTGGCTCAGGCCCATCCGTTCGGCCGCGCGCGTGACGCTGCGCTCCTGCAGCAGCGCGTGCAGCGCGACCAGCAGGTTCAGGTCCAGGCTCGCGAGGTTCACCAGCGCAGGCTACATCAGCCAGGCTGATACCTCCCATAACCGATTTCGTCTTCCCTGATACCGCAGCGGTGCCCGACAGTGGACTCGTCGCTCAAGGAGGAACCGACGTGATCCACGACCGCACCGATCCCGAAGGCGCGATCGCCGCCGCGGCCAAGCGGTGCTCCAACTGGGGCCGCTGGGGAGCCGGGGACGTCCTCGGCACGCTGAACTTCCTGGACGAGGCCAAGCGCCGCGAAGGCGCCGCGCTCGTCCGGCAGGGCAAGAGCTTCTCGCTCGCGCAGCGGTTCGAGGCCGACGGCCCGCAGAAGGGCTGGCGCCGCCGCACCAACCCGGTGCACACGATGCTCGACACCGGCCTGGACGCCGAACGCGGCCAGGGTTTCCCGCACGGCCTCGGCGGCGCGGACGACGTCGTGTTCATGCCGCTGCAGGCCTCGACGCAGTGGGACGGCCTCGGCCACATCTTCGACCACGGCACCGCCTACAACGGCCGCCGCGCCGGCGACGTCGTGACCAGCGAGGGCGACCAGGTGACCGGCATCGAGACCACCGCGGGCCGGATCGCCGGCCGTGGCGTGCTGCTCGACGTCGGGCGCGCGATCGGTGAGGACGGCGAGCTGCCGGACGGGTTCGCGATCACCGTCGAGCACCTCGAAGCCACCATCGCCGCACAGGGCGAGACCGCCCGCGTCGGCCGCGGCGACCTGCTGCTGGTGAGGACCGGACGGCTCACCCGCGCCCGGCGCGAGGGCTGGGGCGACTACGCCGGCGGTGACGCGCCCGGCCTGTCCTTCACCACCGCCGATTGGCTGCACGGCACCGAGATCGCCGGGATCGCCACCGACACCTGGGGTTTCGAGGTGCGGCCCAACGAGTTCGACGTCGCGTTCCAGCCGCTGCACCAGGTCTGCATCCCGCACATCGGCCTGTTCCTCGGCGAGATGTGGGACCTCGACGCGCTCGCCGCGGACTGCGCCGCCGACGGCGTGTACGAGTTCTTCCTCGCCGCCGACCCCATCCCGGTGACCGGCGCGGTCGGCGCCCCGGTCGCACCCGTCGCCGTCAAGTAGGAGTTGCCATGCCAGCCGTGAACAACGTCCTGGTGGTCGGCAGCGGCCTCGCCGGGACCGCCACCGCGATCGGGCTCGCCGCGCACGGCGTCGCCGTCGACCTGGTCGAGCTCAAGCCCGACATCGCCGCCATCGGGTCCGGGATCACCTTGCAGGGCAACGCTTTGCGGGAGCTGCGGAACCTGGGCGTGTGGGAGCGGGTGCGCGCCGAGGGGTTCGGTTTCGACAGCCTCGGCCTGCGCGCGCCCGACCCCGCGGGCACCCTGCTCGTGGAGATCCCGGACGCCCGCACGGGCGGGCCGGACCTGCCGGCCACGATGGGCATGCCGCGCCCGGCGCTGGCGCGGATCCTGCTGGAGCGCGCGGCCGAAACCGGTGTGAAGACCCGCTTCGGCGTCACCGTCACCGAGCTGGAGACCGACGGCAGCGTGGTGTTCTCCGACGGCTCGTCCGGGCGCTACGACCTGGTCGTCGGCGCCGACGGCATCCGCTCGTCGGTGCGCCGCATGCTCGGCGTCGATCTCGAGACCCGCGCCACCGGCATGGGCATCTGGCGCGCGTTCGGGCCGCGCCCGGCGTCCGTCACGCGCACCGACCTGTTCTACGGCGGCCCGTGCTACATCGCCGGCTACTGCCCCACCGGGGAGAACTCGCTCTACGCCTACGTCGTCGAGGACGCGCAGGACCGCTCCGCGCTCACCCCGGACGAGCGGCTCGCCACGATGCGCGAGCTGGCCGCGGCCTACCACGGCCCGTGGGACGAGATCCGGGAGACGCTGACCGACCCGTCCCGCGTCAACTACACCTGGTTCGAGACCCACGTGCTGCCGCCGCCGTGGAACCGGGGCCGCGTCGTGCTCATCGGCGACGCCGCGCATTCCTGCCCGCCCACCCTCGCGCAGGGCGGCGCGCAGGCCCTGGAGGACGCCGCCGTCCTCACCGAACTGCTGCTCGCCGCCGACGCGCTGGACGACACGCTGTGGCAGGCCTTCACCGACCGCCGCTACGAGCGGGCCAAGGCCGTCGTCGACGCGTCCAACCAGCTCGGCCAGTGGCTCCTCGACCACGAACAGGGCGACGTGCCGGGCCTGATGGGCCGCGTCGCCGCACTCGTCACCCAGCCCGCCTGATCCAGGAGGACCCATGACCGACCGACTCATCACCCACCTGCGCCACGTCGACCTCGCGGTGCCGGACCTGGCCCGGCAGCAGGACTTCTTCACCGGAGCGTGGGGCCTGACCACCGAGCACACCGACTCCGGCATCGCGTTCCTGGCCGCCGAGGGATCGCCCGAGCAGTACGTGATCCGGCTGCGCCGGGCCGACGACAAGCGCATCGACCTGATCTCGTTCGGCGCCGCCACGCCCTCCGATGTGGACACCCTCGCCGCGCGTCTGGCGTCCTCCGGCGTGCGGCTGGTCAGCGAGCCCGGCGCCATCGACACCCCCGGCGGCGGTTACGGCTTCCGGTTCTTCGACAACGAGGGCCGCACGATCGAGATCAGCGCCGACGTCGCCGTTCGCGCCCACCGCAAGGTCGAGGAGGGCGAGTCGATCCCGGTGCGGCTGTCGCACGTCGTGATCAACTCCGCCGACCCGGAGGGCACCCGCGCGTTCTACGAGAAGCACCTCGGGTTCCGGCTCTCCGACATCCTGATGCACCCGCGGATGGGCGAGATGATGTGGTTCATGCGGGTGAACTCGTGGCACCACAGCATGGCCATCGCCCGCTGCCCGCACCCGTCGCTGCACCACGTGTCGTTCGAGATGCGCGGCCTGGACGAGTACATGCGCGGCACCGGGCGGCTGTTGCGCGCCGGGGTGGAGAAGATCTGGGGCCCGGGCCGCCACCTGGCCGGGAACAACACGTTCAGCTACTTCCTCGACCCGCACGGCAACACGATGGAGTACACCACCGAGCTGGAGCTGATCGACGAGGACACCTGGCACCCGCACCTGTACGACTTCAGCGACCCCGAGGTGTCCGACCAGTGGGGCACGGCTAACGCGATGAACGAGTTCGTGGCCCAAAAGTCGTTCAACGACCCGGACAAGGGGCTTTTCGTCGCCCCGCCGGTGTGAGGAGGTCCTGATGCGTTTCGCCACCTACTCGCTGGACGGCGCGGTGCGGGCCGGTGTCGTCGACGGCGACGGCATCCACCCGCTGCCGCCGGACGTGACGGTGCTCGGCCTGGTGCGGTCCGGGCTGCCGGCCGCGCTGGAGACCGGTTCGACGGTCCTGAGTGGACCGTCCGTGCCGCTGGATCGCGTGCGGTTGCTGCCGCCGTTGGAACCGCCGACGGTCCGGGACTTCGTCGCGTTCGAGGAGCACGTGGAGGGTGTGGTCGCGAGCGTCTCCGGCGGGGCCGGGGTCGTGCCGGAGTGGTACGAGGCGCCCACGTTCTACTTCACCAACCCGTACGCGCTGCTCGGCGCGTTCGACGACGTGCCGGTGCCGCCGGGCTCGCGGCTGTTCGACTTCGAGCTGGAGGTCGCGGCCGTGGTCGGGCGGGACGGCTCCTCGCTGGCGCCGGACCAGGTGGAGATCTTCGGCTACACGGTGCTGAACGACTGGTCGGCCCGTGACCTGCAGCGGCGCGAGATGAAGGTGCAGCTCGGCCCGGCGAAGGGCAAGGACTCGGCGACGACGCTCGGGCCGTGGCTGGTCACGGCCGACGAGCTGGAGTCCTATCGCGACGGTGACGGGTTCCTGGAGCTCGACCTGCGGGTGTCGGTGAACGGCACGGAGATCGGCCAGGACCTGCTGTCCAACATGGGCTGGCCGTTCGAGGAGCTGGTCTCCTACGCCTCACGCGGCACCTGGGTGCGGGCCGGGGACGTGCTGGGCTCCGGGACCTGCGGCAACGGCGGCTGCCTCGCCGAACTGTGGGGCCGCGGCCGCGAGCTGCCGCCGCTGGCGCCGGGCGACGTCGTGGAGATGACCGTCGAGGGCATCGGGACGATCCGCAACACCGTCGTCGCCGGGGTGGAGCTGCCCCCGGTGCGGGCCGCGCGGCCCCGGCCGCGGAAGCGCAAGCGATGAGGGTCGCCGGCAAGGTCGTCGTGGTGACCGGCGCCGGGCAGGGGCAGGGCGCGGCGGAGGCGCGGCTGCTCGCCGAGGAGGGCGCCCGGGTGATCGGCGTCGATCTGGGTGCCTCGCCGGTGGAGCCGTTGCCCGGGGTCGAGTACGTGCAGCTCGACGTCACCGACTCGGCGGGCTGGGCCGCGCTGGCGTCCCGGCTGGATCGGGTGGACGGGCTGGTCGCGAACGCCGGGGTGACCTGGCGGGCGCGGCTGGACGAGGTCGACCCGGCCGACCTGGCGCGCGTGCACGACGTGAACGTCGGCGGGGTGGTGCGGGCGATCCAGGCCGTGCTGCCGCTGATGCCCGCGGGCGGATCGATCGTGACGGTCGGCTCGGTGGCGGCGCTGACCGGGCACTACCCGGTGGCGTACACGGCGAGCAAGTGGTTGTTGCGCGGGCTGACGCGGGCGGCGTGCCTGGAGCTGGGCGCGCGCGGGATCCGGGTCAACGCGGTGCACCCCGGCTACATCGAGACACCGATGACTGCGTCGGCCGCGGCGGCGTTCCGGGACGCGAACATCGCCGAAACCCCGCTGGGGCGCACCGGAACCGTCGACGAGGTCGCGCCGCTGGTGGTGTTCCTGCTCTCGGACGAGGCGTCGTTCATCACGGGCGCGGAGATCCCGGTCGACGGCGGCCTGACCGCGCACGGTGGCGTGAAATCGATCAGTGAGAAAGGGCCCGCCCGCCAGCCCACCACCACCCTCAACGGACACGCTCCGCGTGGCTGAAAGGAATTCAATGTTCGAGTACTTCCCCGGCAACTACGTCTGGAACCTGGGCGTCGTGGCGACGCTGAACAGCGGCGGGCTGATCGACGAGGTCGACCGCGCGTGCCGCCCGATCAAGGAGGCCGCGCAGCGCGGTGAGGACGCCGGGACGGCCGACTTCCTGACGGCGTGGACCGCGCTGACCGACCAGCTCGTGGGGCAGGCGGAGGAAGCGGAGGCGGCGGGGCACACCCGCACCGCGCGGCAGCTGTACGCGCGGGCGACGAACTACCTGTGCCAGGCCGAGCGGATGCAGAGCGCCTCGGCGCCGGGCCGTCTGGACACCTACCGGCGGGTGCTTTCGTTGCAGGAGAAAGCGTTTGCGCCCGGTGTGTCGCGGGTCGAGATCCCGTACGAGGGCACGACGCTGCCCGCGTACTTCAGCGCGGCGCCGGTCGACGGTCCGGCGCCGGTGATGATCATGTGGAACGGGCTGGACTCGACCAAGGAGCACATGTACTCCTCCGGGCACTGGGAGGAGCTGGCGGCGCGCGGGATCTCGTGCCTGATGGTGGACTGCCCCGGTTCCGGCGAGGCGTTGCGGCTGCAGGGCCTGACGGCGCGCGTGGACACCGAGGCGTGGGCGTCGGCGTGCGTGGACTACCTGGTCGGAAGGTCCGATGTGGACTCTTCACGGATCGGCCTGGTGGGCTGGTCGCTGGGCGGCTACTACGCGCCCCGCGCCGCCGCCTTCGAGAAGCGGCTCGCGCTGGTGGTGGCGTGGGGCGCGAACCACGACTGGGGAGCCGTCCAGCGGCGGCGGCTGGAGCGCGAGGGCGAGCGGCCGGTGCCGCACTACTGGGAGCACGTGCTGTGGGTGTGGGGCCACGACGACCTGACGGAGTTCATCGACTTCGCGGACGCCGTCAACCTGGACGGCGTGGTGGAGAAGATCGACGTCCCGTTCCTCATCTGCCACGGCGAGAACGACCGGCAGATCCCGCTGGCGTACGCGCACCGGTCGTACGAGCAGGCCACCGCCAGCCCCCGGCGCGACCTGCGGATCTTCAGCCCCGCCGAGGGCGCGACGGAGCACATCGGGCTGGACCACCTGCCCTACGTGAGCAGCTACGTGGCCGACTGGGTGGCCGACGTGTTCGAGGGTCGCTGACCGAATGGTGGTGGGGGGCCCCCCCCGCCGGGGCCCACCCCCGCCCGCACTACCCCCCCGCGCCCCCCCCCAAACAGAGAAACAGACCGATGTGGAAAAAGATTAATTAAGAGGGGGGGTG
>NZ_JBEXTX010000025.1:0-78122 GCF_040614175.1 Amycolatopsis sp. NPDC006131 | reverse complement strand
GTCAAGGCGGGAAAGCGTGCCTTGACAACCCTGGTCGGCGACTAAAGATCGGCTGTGGATCGGGGGCGGGGGAGGTCTGGTTGGGGTGGTCGGTGCTGTTTCGTTGCCGGGCGGCGGTTTGTGAGTCGCTAGTCCCGGTCGTCCAGCAGCTCCGCCGGGTGCACTCCCATTGCCTCGGCCAGGCGGAAGAGCGTGTCGAGCGTGATGTTGCGCGTTGGGCGCGGGGAGCCTTGCGCGAGTCTCGAACGTTCCAGTTCGGCGATCACCGAGCGGGACACCCCCGCCCGGTCGGCGAGGTCGGCCTGGCTCAGGTCCCGGTCCCGCCGCAGCTTCCGCACGCGCGTCGCCAGGGCGCGTAGCCGGGCGTCCAGCGCCTCCTCCATCGTCACAGCGTCGCAGCCTACCAACGGTCCCGCTGAGCCGACTTTTTGTCTTTTCTATGCTACCGTGGAGGGGTGAACAGAGAACTCCCCGCCACCGGCCCTGCCTACCTCTACGACCTCGTGGCCGACGACCTGGCCCGTCGCATCGAGACGGGTGAGCTCGCGGTCAACACGCCGCTGCCGGCCGAACAGACGCTCGCCCGGCAGTACGGTGTCTCGCTCGGCACGTGCCGCCACGCGACGAAAGTCCTGCGGGATCGTGGGCTCGTGCGGACGATCCCGTCCAAGGGCACGTTCGTCGCGGAGCGGCCCAACCGTGCGGCCGTCTACTGCTTCGAGCCGTACCTCGTGGCCTAGACGACCTGCGCGCGCACCTTGCGCAGCAGCCGCACGTCCACACGCGCCGGCTCGGCGGCCAGCCAGTCGCCGATCACCTGCACGAACTGGTCCGGCGTCATCGGCGGCGCGGGCACGTCGAAGTCCTCGTCGGTGGTGATCTCGCCCGTCCGGCTCGGGTACACGATCAACGCGCCCCGGATCTCCGCGCCCGGCAACAACGCGCGGAAGGCGTCGAGAGCCTCCGGCAGCTGCGTCGCCCCACCGCGGAAACGACGGTTGTCCCGCCACAGCTCGCCGTACTCGTCAGCCGCGTAATGACCGGGCAACCACGTCTTCGACTCGATCAACACCAGCCGCCGACCCGCCAGCACAGCGTGATCGATGTCGGCGAACACCGAACCCGGCCAGGCCAGTCCGTGGAAGATCCGCGCCCCCGGCAACCGCGTCAGGTACCGCTCCAGCAACTCCGCCGTCAGCCGCTCGCCCCACTGGTCCGGCTCCGCACCGGGCGCCCCGAACACGACCGTGCCACCGAACTCGTCATCCACCGCACGCTCGGCCCGTGCCATCTCCCGGTGCTGCCGCACCAGCCAGATCGCCACCGCCGACGCCAGCACCAGCCACACCGCGACAGCCAGCGCGCCCGCCATGATCGGCAGCACCACCAGCAGCAACCACGCCAGCAACAAAGCCGCCGGAGCGTGCCCCGGCGCCGCCCGGTCCCCCGTCCGCGCCTTCTCCCTGGCCGCGTCCCACCACTCCAGCGCATTCGGGTCCAGCACCGGCAACTCGGCCGTGAAACTCGGGTCCTCACCCAGCTTCCGCCCCGGCCGCCGCGCCCGCACCGGCGACGAGGTCGTGGCCGCGCGGTCCAGCGCCCGGTCGTACGCCGCGCGCTGCAACGGGTCCACCAGCACCTCGTAGGCCTGCCGCAACGCCTGGAACTCGTCGGGCGAACCACCGGCGTCCGGGTGCGCGGTGCGCGCCCGCTGGCGGTACGCGGACTTGATCTCCGACGTCGAGGCACGCCGGTCCACCCCGAGCAGGTCGTAGTAGCCCTCGCCACGCACGCGGTCACTTTATGTGGTCTCCGATTTCGCGCCACATGTGGCTAGAGTCAGCCGATGGTCCTCGACATCACGGACAGGCTGGGCATCCGCACCGGCCGCCACGTCGCGCCCGCCGGGCTCGCCGCGATCGTCCTCGGGGCCGCCCTCTTCGTCCTCCCACCCCACAGCACCCTCGCCGCGATCGCGCTCGCACTGGTCGGCGGCGCGGCCTTCGCGCTCGGCACCGCCCGCCGCGCGAACGGCCGGTGGTGGGCCCTCGTCGCCGGCCTGATCAGCGCGGCGCTCCTCTTCGCCGCACTGACCGTCGCCGGCCGCGGGCTCGCGCTCCGCGCCTTCGGCCAGGCCGAGACGTGCACGGTCACCGACCGCGTCATGATCGAGACCGGCGCCCGCTACCACCACTACGGCTTCGTGCACACCCTCGCCTGCGGCAGCGGCACCCTGATCATCCGCACCGACCCCGGCGACCGCGTGCCCGTCGGGACCGCGGTGCCGATCCTGACCAGCGACCTCATCGAACCGGACTTCGCCGACCGCCACCCCCTCCTGCTGGAGGTGCCCGCCGTGCTCGGGGCGATCGCGCTGACCGCCGTGCTGGTGCGGCGCTCCGTCAGGTTAGCGAACTAGGGTCCGCAGGCACGTCCACCGCGTGCCGCTGCAGCGCCTCCAACGGCACGACGTCCAGCGCCCGCTCGTGCGTCGACGCCAGCACCACCGGCGCGGCCACCCCCGCCTCGTACGCCTGCAGCCACCGCGCGGCCACCACACACCAGCGGTCACCGGGCTGCAACCCGGGGAAGCCGTACTCCGGGCGCGGCGTGGACAGGTCGTTGCCGACCCCGCGCTGGTACTCCAGGAACTCCTTGGTCACCACGGTGCACACCGTGTGGCTGCCGAGGTCGTCGTCACCGGTGGTGCAGCACCCGTCCCGGTAGAAACCCGTCATCGGATCGGTGCCGCAGGGCTCGAGTTCGCCGCCCAGAACATTGCGATCGGTCGTCATGGCAGTCCGTGCTGTCGTATCCAATCGTCCTTGGTCAGAGCGTACTCGACGTCACCGTGTTCGGCCCCCGGAAGCGGATCCGGCCAGTCTTCGTGGAACGTGCGCACGTACCGCAAACCGGACTTCTCCATCACCCGCCGCGACCCGGTGTTCACGGCCATGGTGAACGCCACGACCCGCTCGACGTCGCCGTCGGCGAACCCGTGCGCGATCAGCGCCCGCGCACCCTCGGTCGCGTAGCCGCGGCCCCAAAACCGCCGTCGCAACCGGTAGCCGAGTTCCACCTCGCCGCCGCCGAGCGGGCGGAACTCGAACCAGCCGGTGAACTCGCCGCCCGCCTTCTCGACCGCGGCGAAGTACCCCTCCCGCCCGGCCACGTCGCCGGCGGCGGCGTCGCCCAGGTATCGCATGACCTCGGGGTCGCTGTCCAGGTCGGCCACGAGGTCCGCGTCGGCAGGGGTGAGGGGCCGCAGGATCAGCCGCTCGGTCTCCAGTCGCACGCCCCGATCATGCCCGGACCCGCTCCGCCGAGTCCCGCCCGGCGCTGATCGCCGTCAGGGACCGTCCCGTCGTCGGGATGGCCAGGTAGAAGATGATCAACGCGGCGAACACGTACCCGGCGGCGAGCACCAGCATCGACACGTGCGGTCCCGCCGCCGCGACCGCGACCAGCACCACCGACTGCAGCACTCCGCCGGTCTGACCGAGCCCGCCGGCCAGCGAACCACCGCTCGCGCGGGCGTGCGTCGGAAACACCTCCGCCGCGTAGGAGAAGCCGGGCACGAACAGGATCGGCCCCGCCACCTGCGTCAGCACCGACCCGAGCACCACCGCCGCCGGGTGGCCGGAGGTGACCGTGACCAGCAGCGGGCTCAGCGTCGCCAGCGCCAGGCCCAGCACGATCAGCTTCTTGCGCTCCACCCGGTCGATCACGAACGGCATGACGCAGTAGGTCGCGACCCCGGCCAGCGTCCCGATCGCCAGCAGCATCGTCCCGCTGGACAGGGACAGCCCGAACTCGGTGAGGATCGTCGGCTGGAACGTGATCGTCGCCCGCACCGACCACTGCACCCCGAACCAGAACCCGATCACCACCAGCAGCCGCTGCAGGTACGGCGGGCGGAACAGCATGCGCAGCGGGAACTTCTCGCCCGCGGTGTCCGGCGGCACGTCCGGGACCGCGGGCAGCGCGTGCCCGGCCGCCGCCACCCGGCGCTCCAGCGCGGTCGTGATGCGGTCGGCCTCGTCCAGCCGCCCGCGGGTGGCCAGCCAGCGCGGCGACTCCGGGATGATCGGCTCCCGCGTGAAGAACATCAGCACCAGCGCGACCGCCCCGATGCCGAACAGGATCCGCCACCCGACGTTTTCCACGGGCACCAGCGCGGTCGACAGGAACGCGGCGGCCACCGCGGCGACCCCGGACCAGAACACGTTGTAGGCGAGGTACTTCCCGCGCCGCGCGGCCGGGGAGAACTCCTGCACCAGCGCGGTCACCACGGCGATCCCGCCGCCGGTGGCGAACCCGGACAGCACGCGGAACACCAGCAGCGACGGCGTGTCCCAGGCGATCGCGGTCAGCAGCGCGGTCACCGTCAGAGCGCCGAGGCCGAGGAAGAACGACCGCTGCCTGCCCAGGATGTCGCCCAGGAACCCGAACAGGATCGCGCCGAGCGCGGTCGCCACGAGATTGCCGGTCAGCATGACCGTCACCTGGGTTGCCGTCAGGTGGAAGTGCTCTTTCAGCACGGGCAGCGAGTAGCCGACGATCGACACGTCATAGATGTCGACGAAGTACGCGATGCCGAGGATCGCGAACGCGGCCTTCGGCAGTCCCCAGCCGGGGAGGCGGTCGATGCGGGCGTTGATCACGGCGCTGCCGCGGAGATCGGCTGGCAAGGCGGAGGTCCCTTCTTCCGGTGACGCGTCAGGCCATTACCGATCACGGCCGCGGAACCGGCAAGCGGGGTCACCGCCCCACGGAAGACAAGGAGTCGCACCGATGGTTGAGGCCATACTCGATCCGACGGGCGGGCGGCGCGCCGTCGCGCAGGGCGCCGCGGTGCTCACGCCGAACCGGCTCAAGCTGGCCGGCGCGACGATCGGGCTGCTGGAGAACACCAAGAAGAACGCGGCGCCGTTCCTCGCCGAACTGGGCAGGCTGCTCGTCGAACGGCACGGCGCGGCCGGGGTGGTCGCCCGCACCAAGACGGCGTTCGCCATGCCGATCCCCGAGGAGCAGCTGGCGGAGCTGGCGCGGACCTGCGACGCGGTGATCACCGGCGTCGGCGACTGCGGCTCGTGCAGCGCATCGGCGGTCGCGGACGGGATCGCGTTCGAGCGCCACGGTATTCCGGCGGCAGTCATTTGCAGTGACGCGTTCATCGTGACGGCGGACGCGATGGCCGGGATGCGTGACGCGACCGGCTACCGCTACGTCGTCACGCCGCACCCGGTGGCGGTGCTCGGGCCGGACGAGGTCCGCAAGCGCGCCGAGGAGGCGCTCGACGACGTCGTCGCGATTCTGACCTCGGTGGCGTCGTGACCGCGCCCGATCCCGTCGTCGCGCAGGAGGCGATCGAGTACTGCTACGAGCAGGGCTGGACCGACGGGCTGCCGGTGGTGCCCGCGTCCCGGTCGCTGGTCGATGAGTTCCTGGCGCGGACCGCGCGCGCTCCGGAGGAGGTGATCGGCCGGGTCGAGCAGCTGGACCGCGAGTGCACCGTCGAGCAGGCCGCGATCAGCGCGGCGATGGCCGGGTGCCGTCCCGAGTACTTCCCGGTCGTACTGGCCGCCTGGGACGCGCTGATGCTGGACCGCGCGGCCCGCGGTGGTGGCTGGCAGAGCACGAGTGGGCCGTCGCCGATGCTCGTCGTCAACGGGCCGGTGCGCCAGGAGCTCGGGTTCAACAGCACCGGCGGCGTGTTCGGGCCCGGCTTCCGTCCGAACGCGACAGTGCCGCGCGCGATCGGCCTGATGGTGCGCAACGCGTTCGGCATCCACCCGCACGTCCTCGAACAGGCGACCCAGGGGCTGCCCGGCCGGTGGCAGATCTGCTTCGGCGAGAACGAAGAGGAAAGCCCGTGGGAGCCGCTGTCGGTGTCCGCCGGGCTCGGCGACGGGGTCAGCGCGGTCACGGCGATGCTGCTGCGCACCGTCGAGTACGTCGACAACCGGCACACCCAGGACCACGAGCAGGTGCTGTGGGACCTGGCCGACACGATGTCCCGCACCGGCGCGCTGATCTTCCGCGAGGCCTCCTACGGGCTGGTGCTCGGGCCGGAACACGCCCAGCTGCTCGCCAAGAACGGGATGTCCAAACAGGACGTCCAGGCCTGGATGGTCGAGCACGTCGGCCGCGCCGGGCGGGATCTGCGGCGCGCGGGCAAGAGCCTGGGGGAGAAGCACGTGCGGGGAGCGTCCGATTCCACCGACGGCGACGACGAGTTCCAGCGGTTCCTGCCCTCGCCGCGGCACGTCCCGGTGGTCGTGGCGGGTTCCCGCAACGCGGCGATGTCGATGGTGGTGCGGGTGTTCGGCGAATGGTCCGGCAAGGCGGTGGCAGTGGAGGGAACGGCATGATTGACCAGACCGGCCTGGAGGCGATGCGCACGACGCTCGCCGCGGACGGCTACGCCCTGGACGTCGCCGAGGAGGGCGGCCGGGTGGCGGTGCGGATCTCGGTGGCCGATCCGGCCGCGTGCGCGGACTGCCTGGCACCGGAGCCGATCATGCGCGGCATCCTGCACCAGTCGCTCGGCGTGCCCGAGCAGGCGATCGACCTGACTTACCCGGGAGACCACGATGACCAGTGACCCACTGGCCGCGGCAGGTCCACTGTGGATGTCCGGCCGCCGGGCGATCGTGAGCGGTGGCGGACTGTCCGGATCGGCGGGCGGCGTCGGGTACGCGGTGAGCCGGGTGTTCGCCGCGCAGGGCGCCCGGGTCGCGGTGCTGGACCGCGATCCGGCCGCGGGCAAGCGGACGGTGGCCGACATCGAGGCCGACGGCGGCGAGGCGATCTTCATCCAGGCCGACCTGACCCGGGACGAGGACTGCGAGCACGCCGTCGCCGCGACCGCCGAGGAGTTCGGCGGTGTGGACGCGCTGGTCAACAGCGCCGCGTCGGGTGATCGCGCCGGGGTCTTCGACGTCACGCCGGAACGCTGGGACGAGCTGATCGCGCTCAACCTCAAGACGGCGTGGATGATGACGCGTCACGCGGCGGACGCGATGACCGGTGGTGGCGCGGTCGTGAACATCTCGTCCGCAGCGGTCACCGCGGCCGGGCCCGGCACGGTGTACGGGATCGGGAAGGCCGGGGTGGAGCACTTCACGCAGGGCGCCGCCTCGACGCTCGGCCCGCGGGGGATCCGGGTGAACTGCGTGCGGGTCGGCGCGATCTGGTCCTCGATGGCGGCGCGGGACCTGCCCGAGGAGATGCGGGAGGTGCGGGCGAAGGGCGTGGCGCTGCAGACGGAGGGCACCGGGTGGGACATCGCGTACGCCGCGTTGTTCCTGGCCAGCGACCGCGCGCGGTGGGTTTCGGGCGCGGTGCTGCCCGTCGATGGAGGCGGCCCGCACCGCGCCGGCTTTCCGAGTCGCTCCGCCGACGCTGCCCGCAATCGCTAGGCGGTCGCGCCCGGTGGGTTTCGGGCGTGGTTGTGCCGGTCGATGGAGATGGCCCGCACGGTGCCGGTTTTCCGAGCCGTTCGGCCTAGGCTGCTCGCAATCGCTAGGCGGTCGCGCCGCCTGGGGAGGTCGCCGGGACCCGTCCGCCGCCTGCGTCCTTGTGGCCCGGGTCGGTGGTCGGGCGCGGTGCTGCCGGTCGACGGAGGCGGCCCGCACCGGGCCGGTTTTCCGAGCCGCTCCGCCGACGCTGCTCGCAATCGCTAGGCGGTCGCCCCGCCTGGGGAGGTCACCGGGACCCGTCCGCCGCCCGTGTCCTTGCGGCCCAGGTCGGCGGTCGGGACCCGGTAGTTGTCCCGGCCGGTCAGCACCGCGATCACGTTCACCAGGCACAGCCCCGCGGTGAAGATCGCGACACCGACCCAGTTCGCGCTCTTGTCACCGGCGATGGCGGCGGCGATCGTCGGCGTGAACCCGGCGATCGCGAACCCGATCTGCGTGCCGATCGCCATGCCGGACAGCCGCACCCGCGCCGGGAACATCTCGCCGTAGAACGCGGGCCACACCGCGTTCGTCGCGCTGTAGACGACGCCGAACATCAGGATGCCCACGACGAACACCAGCACGTAGTTGCCCGACGCGATCGCGCCGAGGTAGGCGAAGATCAGCACCGCGCAGCCCAGCGACCCGCCGATGAACACCGGCTTGCGCCCGACCTTGTCGGCCAGCATCGCCCACAGCGGGATCGCGCCGAGCGCGACGACGTTGGCGAGCACGCCGACCCACAGCATCGGGGTGCGCGCCAGCCCGGCCGAGTTGACCGCATAGGACAACGCGTAGACGGTGAAGATCGTGCTGACCGCGGCGATCACGGCGGCGAACACGACCCGCAGCACGTCGGCCCAGTGGTCCCGGAACAGCACCGCGACCGGCAGCTTCGCCTGCTCCTTGCCGGCCACCTCGCGTTCGAAGACGGGCGTCTCGTCCAGCTTGCGCCGGATGACGAACGCGGCGACGACGACCAGCGCGCTGGCCCAGAACGGCATCCGCCAGCCCCAGCTCTGCAGCGCGGCCGTCGGCATCGCGGCGACCGGCAGGAACACCGCGGTCGCCAGGATCTGCCCGGCCTGCGTGCCGGACAGCGTCCAGCTCGTGTAGTACGAGCGGCGGTCCTCGGGCGCGTGTTCGAGCGACATCGAGTTGGCCCCGGCCTGCTCGCCGGCCGCGGACAGCCCCTGCAGCAGGCGCAGGATCACCAGCAGCACCGGGGCGAGCACGCCGACCTGCCCGTACGTCGGCAGGCAGCCGACCAGGAACGTGGACACGCCCATCAGCAGCACGGTGAAGACCAGGACCTTCTTGCGGCCGAAGCGGTCGCCGACGTGGCCCAGGATGAACGCGCCGATCGGGCGGGCGACGTAGCCGACGCCGAACGTGGCCAGCGCCAGCAGCGTGCCGGCCGCCGGGTCCGAGCTGGGGAAGAAGATCTTGCCGAAGACGAGTGCGGCGGCCGTGCCGTAGATGAAGAAGTCGTAGTACTCCAGCGCGCTTCCGACCCAGGCGGCCACCGCTGCCTTGCGGGGCTTTCCGTGCTCGACCACGTCCACGCTCCTGTCGCTCCGTTGCGGACCGGATTAATGTACCGTCTGGTTACGTACCAGATGGTGAGTTAGCCGGACGAGGCTTGTCAACCCGGAGAAGGGGACGAAACGCTCAGTGCGCGGTCAGGTACTCGACAAGCAGGTCGCCGAGCATCTTGCGGTAGTGCTCGCGCCGGCCGGGGGCGAGCATGTCGCGCTTGAAGATGGCGTTGAACGTGTGCCGGTTGGCGGTGCGGAAGATGCAGAACGCGCTGATCATCATGTGCACGTCCAGCGCGTCGACGTCCTCGCGGAACGCGCCGGCGGCCCGGCCGCGTTCCAGGATGCGGGTCAGCACGTCCAGCGCGGGATTGGCGAGCGTCGACAGCACCTCGGACCGTCCGATGTGCTCGGCGTTGTGGATGTTCTCGATGCTGACCAGCCGGATGAAGTCCGGGTGCGACTCGTGGTGGTCGAAGGTCAGCTCGGCCAGCTGCCGCAGCGCCTCGACCGGGTCGAGGTGGTCGACGTCGAGCTCCTGCTCCCGGGCGCGGATGCCGGAGTAGGCGCGTTCGAGCACCGCGATGTAGAGGCCTTCCTTGCTGCCGAAGTAGTAGTAGAGCATCCGCTTGGTGGTGCGGGTCTTCGCGGCGATCTCGTTGACACGCGCCCCGGCGTAGCCCTGGTCCGCGAACTCGCGGGTCGCCACGTCGAGGATCTCGGCGCGGGTGCGCTCGGCGTCGCGCAGGCGTTCGGCGCTTTCGGTCGGCATATGCGCACCGTAGGACTCACCGACTGGTTCGACCAACACCGGCCCGTGCGAGAGGAGTCCCGGCCATGAGGCGAGGGATCGCGACCGTGTGCCTGTCCGGCACGCTCGAAGACAAGCTGACGGCGGCGGCGGCCGCCGGCTTCGACGGCGTCGAGATCTTCGAGAACGACCTGATCGTCTCGCCGCTGTCGCCGGCCGAGGTCCGGCGCCGCTGCGACGACCTCGGGCTGTCGGTGGACCTGTACCAGCCGTTCCGGGACTTCGAGGCGGTGCCGCCGCCGGTGTTCGAGGCGAACCTGCGCCGCGCCGAGCGCAAGTTCGACGTGATGGAGCAGCTCGGCGCCGACACGATGCTGGTGTGTTCCTCGGTGTCGCCGGACGCCGTCGACGACGACGATCTCGCCGCCGAACAATTGCATACACTCGGTGTACGAGCTGCTCAGCGCGGTATTCGCATTGCATACGAGGCGCTGGCGTGGGGCCGGTTCGTCGACACCTACGACCACTCGTGGCGGATCGTGCGGCGTGCCGACCACCCGGCGATCGGCCTGTGCCTGGACAGCTTCCACGTGCTCTCCCGTGGCAGCGACCTCGCGTTGATCCGGACGATCCCGGGCGAGAAGATCTTCTTCCTGCAGCTGGCCGACGCGCCCCGCCTGCACATGGACGTCCTGCAGTGGAGCAGGCACCACCGGCTGTTCCCCGGGCAGGGCGCCTTCGACCTGACCGCGTTCGTCGGGCACGTGCTCGCCACCGGCTACTCCGGGCCGCTGTCGCTGGAGGTCTTCAACGACGTGTTCCGGCAGGCCGACCCGGGGCGCGCGGCGGTCGACGCGATGCGGTCGCTGCTCGGGCTGGAGGAATCGCTGGGGGAGCCCGCGATCGCCGCGCCGGAACTGACCGGGCACGCGTTCACCGAGCTGGCCGTGGACGAGACCACCGGCCCGCGACTGGCCGCGGCGCTGACCGCGATGGGCTTCGCGCACACCGGGCAGCACCGGTCGAAGCCCGTGCAGCTGTGGACCCAGGGCGAGGCGCGGGTGTTGTTGAACGCGACCGGCGGGCCCACCGAGATCAGCGCGCTGGCGGTGGAGAGCGCGGACCCGGCGCGCTCGGCGGAGCGGGCGGAGTCCTTCCACGCGCCCGTGCTGCCCCGCGAGCACCGCGCCGGCGAGGCGGACCTCTCCGCGGTGGCCGCCCCGGACGGCACGGCCGTGTTCTTCTGCCGCGAGGGCTGGCTCTCGGACTTCACGCCGACCGGCGAGACGGCCGCGGGCGCCGGGTTGCTGGGCACCGACCACGTGTCGCTGAGCCAGCCGTTCGACAACTTCGACGAGGCCGCGTTGTTCTACCGCACGGTGCTCGGCCTGCACCCGGAGATGCCGACCGAGTTCGCCGCGCCGTTCGGGCTGATCCGCAGCCGCGCGGTGACCAACCCGTCCAACACGGTGCGGATCGCGCTGAACGTGGCGCTGCTGCGCCGCGGCGAGTGGGCGCCCGGCGTGCCCGACCCACAGCACATCGCCTTCACCAGCGACGACGTGCTGGCCACGGCCAAGGCGATGCACGCGGCCGGCGCGCCGCTGCTGGAGATCCCGGGCAACTACTACGACGACCTGGACGCCCGGCTGGCCCCGCCGCCGGACCTGCTCGCCGCCCTGCGCGAGTACTCGGTGCTCTACGACCGCGACGAGGACGGCGAGTTCCTGCACTTCTACACCGAGGTGCTGGGTTCGCGGGTGTTCTTCGAGGTGGTCCAGCGCATCGGCGGCTACCGCGGTTACGGTGCCGCCAACGCGCCGGTGCGGATGGCCGCGCACCGGCGGTTGCGGCTGGCGCGTCAGTCCGGCTGAGCGAAGACCTCGGGGTAGGCGGTGAACACCGGGTTCGCCGCCACCCAGTCCCACAGCTCGCCGGTGATGTCGCCGTAGATCTCGGCTTCCACCATGTCCGCGCACTCGCCACCGCGCTCGAGCAGGGCAGCGCCGCGGTCGTTGTGCGCGAAGGCGGCGTCCACGTCGGTGTACTCCTCGATGACGACGTAGCTGCCCGGCTCCCCGGAGAACCACCGGTAGGTCAGTGTGCCCGGCTCGGTCGCGGCCTGGTCGCGCAGCGCGCGGGCGACCTCCTCGAACCCCTGCTCGTCGTGGACGTCGAACCGGGCGCGCACGTAGAAGCTCATGACCGCATCCAACCAGTGAACCGGCCCATCCGGTCCCGCTTCGGCGCCGAACAAAGGGCGTCGGTGTGAGGGAGGATGACGGCATGGACGATCCGGTCCGGGCGATGCGCCCGGCCGCGCCGGGGCCGGGCGGCCCCTCGCCCGAGGACCTGATGGCTCAGGTCGCGCGGGGGAGCGAGGTGGCGTTCGAGCAGCTCTACGACGTGGTGGCCGGCCCGGTGTTCGGCGTGGTGCGGCGGGTGGTGCGCGACGTGGCCCAGTCCGAGGAGGTCGCGCAGGAAGTGCTGGTCGAGCTGTGGCGCACCGCCGCGCGGTACGACCGTGGGCAGGGCAGCGTGCTGAACTGGTCGCTGACCCTGGCGCACCGCCGCGCGGTCGACCGGGTGCGGTCGGCGCAGGCGCGCACCGACCGCGAGCAGCGGGCCGGTGCGATGGCGCCGGGGCGGGAGTTCGACGAGGTGCTGGAGGCGGTCACCGCTCGCCTGGAGCGGGAGCAGGTGCGCCGCTGCCTGAACGGGCTGACCGAGTTGCAACGCGAGTCGATCATGCTGGCCTACTACGGCGGCCACACCTACCCGGAGGTCGCGGACCTGTTGCAGAGTCCACTCGGGACGGTCAAGACGAGGATGCGGGACGGGCTGATCCGCCTGCGCGACTGCCTGGGGGTGACGCGGTGACCCCGGACGTCCACACGCTGACCGGGGCGTACGCCCTCGACGCGCTCGACGAGCTGGAGCGGCGCCGGTTCGAGGAGCACCTGGCCGAGTGCGCGGACTGCGAGCGCGAGGTGGCCGAACTGCGCGCGACGACGGCCAGGCTCGGGGCGGCGGTGTCCGAGACGCCGCCCGCGGCGCTGCGGGACCGGGTGCTGCGGGACGTGCGCCAGGTGCGGCAGGAGTCACCAGGCCGCCGGGCGCCGACGCGGGGTTCCCGCAACTGGACGACGCGGTTCCTCGCGGCGGCGGCCGTGATCGCGATCGCCGTCGCGGCGGTGGCCGGGGTGCTCGCGGTGCGGGCGGAGCGGCAGCTGGAGACCGCCCAGGAGCAGTACGCGGCGGTGACGCGGCTGTTGTCGGCGCCCGACGCGCAGACCCTGAACGGCGCGGACGCGGGCATTCCGGGCGAGGCGCGGATGGTGATGTCGCCCAGCCAGGACCGGGCGATGCTGATGATGACCGGCATGCCCGACCAGCCGGCCGACGTGACGTACCAGGCGTGGACGATCGACGCGGCGGGCCCGCACCCGGCGGGGGTGATGGGGCACGCCGGAACGACCGGGGCGCCGCTGATGCTGGCGGGCCTGGCGGGGGTGCGCACGGTCGCCGTGACGATCGAACCCGCCGGCGGCTCGGAGCAGCCGACCAGCGCGCCGGTGGTGCTGTTCACGATGCCGGCGTGACGTGCCCGGTGGCCGGGGTGCTCCGGCCACCTGGCCATCAGCACTGGCCAACACCCGACAGCGCTGGGGCCGGCGAGCGGGAGATCATCGCTGCAAGCGGCGTCGCCCGATGAGGGGGCCGAGCCCGGATCGCCACCACGCCGGCCACGCCCCGGGCCGCCCCGCGACGGCCATCGCCACCGGCATCGAGTCGAAGAAGGAGTCCCGGCGCGTCACCCGACCGTCGGCGGTCAGCCACAGCTCGTCCACGGCCCGGAAGGCGAGCGGCTTGCCGCGCAGGGTTCCGCTCAGCCGCAGCTCGATGAACAGCCGGTCCTCCCGTCCGGCCCACGAGAGCACCTCGCCCCGCAGGTCCGGCAGGAACCCGAGCAGCCGTTCGGCCTCCTGCCCCCACGCCTGCCTGCCCCGCGTCGGCGGCACCATCGGCTGGTTCAGCTCGACGTCCTCCGCGAGCAGTGCGTCCCACGCCTGCCGGTGTGGCCGCGCCCAGCCCTCGGCGAAGGCCGCCACGGCCTTCTCGTGCACGGCGGTCCAGTCGGTCATCGTCGACCTCCTTTTTGCAACGGTTGCAAGAAGTGTACGGTTCGAAAACCGGGCAGGCTGAACTACCCTCGAATTCGTGCCAGTCGACGTGCGCACCGAAATCGTGGTCGCGCTGCCCCGGGAAAAGGTGGCGTCCTACGCGGGCGACCCGTCGAACGCGCCCGAGTGGTACGCCAACATCCTGGACGTCGAATGGGAAACCCGCCCACCGCTGCGCGAGGGCACCCGGCTCGGATTCGTGGCGCGTTTTCTCGGCCGGACCCTGCGGTACACGTACGAGGTGATCGAACTCGTGCCCGGCGAACGGCTCGTGATGCGCACCGCGCAGGGCCCGTTCCCCATGGAAACCACCTACAGCTGGGAATCCCTGGACGCGCACAGCACTCGGATGGTCTTGCGCAACCGCGGCGAGCCGAGCGGATTCGCGAAGGTGGGCGCCCGCGTGATGGCCGCCGCGGTGGAACGCGCGAATCGCAAGGATCTGCGCAGGCTGAAGAACCTGCTCGAAACGGGACGGCCCTAGTGCGTCGCCACCCCGTTTCCTCCAGTGCGCTCGCGGCGGTCGGGTACGACGCGGCACGGCGCATTCTGGAGGTGGAATTCCTGCACCACGGCATTTACCGGTACCTGGGCGTGGAAAGCGCTATCTACCGCGCGTTGCTGGCCGCGGAGAGCAAGGGCCGCTACTTCCAGGCCCGCATCCGCGACCGCTACCCGCACGAGCGGCTCGCCTGAACCGTTCGCCGTCCGTTCGCCTGCGCGTCGTCTGCGGTCCCCGCCCGGGTCGGAATCGGCGGTTTTGATCCCTTCGCACGGTTCCCACCACAGGAGGTCGTCATGGCTCCACTTTCCCGGCGTGATCTGCTGCGCACCGGCGCGGCGAGCGGTCTGGGCGTCATCGTCGCGGGCAGCGTCGACGCGATCGCGGCGCCCGCCGCGGCCGCGCAGGTCACCCGCGCCACCGGCTACGGCCCCCTCGTCGACGACCCCGCCGGCCTGCTGGCGCTGCCGAAGGGCTTCCGGTACAAGGTGATCGCGCAGTCCGGCGTGACGAAGCTGGAGACCGGTGAATTCACCCCGAGCGACCCCGACGGCATGGCGTGCTTCCGCAGTGGCCGGGACTTCGTGCTGATCAACAACCACGAGATCGGCGGCAGCGAGCCGCACCGCACGCCTGCACTGGCCGGCCTCACCTACGACCCGGGCGCGGGCGGCGGCACGACGACCATCGTGGTGGACCGGGAGGGCAACCGGAAGAGCGAGTACGTCAGCCTGGCCGGCACGCACAACAACTGCGCGGGCGGCGAGACCCCGTGGGGCACGTGGCTGACCTGCGAGGAGACCGAGCAGCGCGCCGGTGGCGTGTACCAGAAGGACCACGGTTACGTGTTCGAGGTGGACGCGTTCGACCGCGACGCGAACCTCGAGCCGGTCCCGCTGAAGTTCCTCGGCCGCTACTCGCACGAGGCCGTCGCCGTCGACCCGAAGACCAGCGAGATCTACCTGACCGAGGACGCGAGCGGGCCGAACGGCCTGTACTTCCGGTGGGTGCCGCCGAAGGGTTTCCGCGGGGGCAAGGGCGCGCTGCGGGCGCTGGCGTTGTCCGAGGGTGGCGACACCGCGGGCCGGCTGCAGGCGATGAGCGCGTTCAAGGGCAGCAGGCACATCGGCGACCTGTCGGAGGCGACCACGCCCGGCACCCGCTACAAGGTCCGGTGGGTCGACGTGCCCGACCGGGACGCGCGGACCGTGTCGGTGCGCAAGCAGTTCGAGCCGGGCCAGGTGACCCACAGCCGCAAGCTGGAGGGCGCCTACTGGGGTGACGGCGGGGCGTACTTCGTCGCCAGCTACGCGCGGATCAGCGACGGCAGCGTCAACGAGCACGACGGCCAGGTGTGGTTCTACGACCCGCGTGCGGAGACGATCGAGCTGAAGACGATCTATGGCGTGAACCCCGACCCGGAGGCCGACACCGACTACGACGGGCCGGACAACATCACCGTGTCCCCGCACGGCGGCCTGATCCTCGCCGAGGACGGGGAGGGCCTGAGCCACCTCGTCGGCGTCACCCGCGACGGCAAGTCCTACCCGCTGGCGCGCAACGACCTCAACGACAGCGAGTTCACCGGGCCGGTGTTCAGCCAGGACGGGCGGATCCTGTTCGCCTGCATCCAGAGCCCCGGCCACGTCTTCGCGATCACCGGCCCGTGGGGCGACTGCTGAGCGGGTGATCCAGGTCATCACCGCTAGAGCCTCACACCGGTGTGAGGCTCTAGTTTCGGCGGCATGAGCGTTTTCGTCGTACACCGCAACGGCCGTCCGGCCACCACCGAGGATCTGGCCCCGCTCGCCTTCGCCGGGTACGCCCACTTCACGGCGATGCAGGTGCGCGGCGGCCGGATCCGCGGCCTCGACCTGCACCTGAACCGGCTGCGTGCCGCGTCGTCCGAGCTGTTCGGCCGGGCACTGGCCGACGACGTGGTGCTCGCGCACCTGCGGGCCGCGTTGCGGGAGGGGCCGGAGGACGTCTCGCTGGGCGCCACCGTGTACTCGCCGGAGTTCTCGACGGCGGACGCCGCACCTGAGTTGCTGGTCCGCACCGGACCGGCCACCGACGGCCCGGCCGGACCGTTGAGCCTGGCGACGTTCGAGTACGAGCGGGTCCTGCCCGTGTTCAAGCACGTCGGTGAGGTGGCCAAGACGTACTACCCGCGGCAGGCGGTGGCGCGCGGCTTCGACGACGCCGCGTTCGTCGACCGCCATGGCCGGCTCACCGAGGCGTCCATCTGGAACCTGGCGTTCTGGGACGGCGCCTCGGTGGTCTGGCCCGAGGCGCCGGTCCTGGCCGGGATCACGATGGGCATCCTGCGGCGGCAACTCGACCGGCTCGGCGTGCCGCAGCGATCGCAGGTCCTGACCAGGGCCGATCTGCGAGACCTGCGCGGCGCGGTGGTCATGAACTCCTGGACACCCGGCGTGGCCGTGCGCCGGATCGACGACGTGGAGCTGGCCACGCCGGAGTCCTTTGTGGAGCTGCTGCACCGCGCCTACGCGGAGGAGCCGCTGGTCGCCCCGTGACGCCGGTCAGCGCGCGAACCGCCGGGCGAACTCCGCCACACCGGTCGGCCGGACAGCGGGGTAGCGGTCGTTGTCGAGCGGGTCGAGCTTGGCCTTCCCGGTGACCATGGCCCAGACGTACTGGAGGGCGACGAAGTCCGCGGGTCCGGTGGCGACGGCCCGGCGCCGCCGGATCTCGGCCTCCAGTTCGCCGACGTCGCCGCGCACGCGGAGTTCGAGACGCCTGCCCGAGCCACGCTGCAGCGCGTCGTGGAACTCCTTCATCGTGAGCACGTCCCCGGCGACGCGGACCGGCCGCCCGGCGACGGCCGGATCGAGCGCCACTTCGGCGGTGTACTCCGCGGTGTCCGCCACCGTGGTGAAGTCGCAGGGCTGGTCGCCGTCGCCCCAGTAGGCGAAGGTGTCGTTGTCCCAGTCGACGATCTCCAGGAACGGCGCGGTCATCACCTCGGTGAACGCGCCGTTCAGGACCGACGTCACCTGCACGTGGGTGCCGTCGAACGCCTGGTGAGCCCGGCGCCGGTGGTCGAGGAAGACGTTGTCGCCGTCGTCCAGGCGGAACAGGTCGACGGCGAAGTCCGACGGGATCAGGCGCGGCACGCCGGCCTTCTCGGCGGCGCGCAGCAGAGCCGTCTGCCCGTCGACCACGACGTCTTCCCCGCCCTGCAGAGCGGAAATCGCGACGTCCGCGCCTTCGAGCGACCGGGCGAGGCGTTCCGGCCCGTCGGTGAGCGAGCCTTCGGCGATCACCACGCCCTTGTCCGCGAGCGCATCGACCGTCTCCCGCTTGCTGGAGGGCCGGACCAGCGCCCGGACGCGGACGTCGCGCCGCAGCAGGCTGTCCACGATCGCGCCGCCGAGCATGCCGGTCGCCCCGGCCACGAAAACCTCTGTCACTGCCGTTCCTCTCGTCACGTTGACGTGTCCGGCGTCGAAGCTAATCCTTGAAATCAGTTACAAGGTCAAGTCGCGGAGGCGGACGGATGCGCATCGGAGAGCTCGCGCGGCGAACCGGGGTGGACGAGCAGCTGCTGCGGTACTACGAGAAGCAGGGGTTGCTCCAGCCGGCGCGGACGCCGAACGGTTACCGCGACTACGCCGAGGACGACGTGACGGCGGTGCGCCGCATCCGGGAGCTGCTCGCGGCCGGGCTGACGACGGCCGGCATAGCCGAGATCGGCACGTGCGTGCGGGGCGAACCGCCGACCCCCGCCTGCGACGGCGTGCTGGAGCGACTGCGCGCGGAACGATCCCGCATCGACGCGACGATCGCCCGGCTGCAAGGCGCACGGACGGCACTGGACACGGTGATCGAGCGCCGCCAGGACGCCTGACGCGCGGCGGGCGCGGTCGAGCGACTTCGCGGTGGGCCCGGAGAGACTCGAACTCTCACTGGCATGGACCTAAACCATGTGCCTCTGCCAATTGGGCTACGGGCCCCGACGCCACCAGCCTAGCGCCCGGGCCTCGTACGGCGTGGCCGGTGCCGCCCGTCGCGGGGCGTGATCTACGGTTGTGCCCTGCGAAGGTGAGGAGGACCTGTGGCTCGCGACCCGGACACCATCGAGCGGGAGATCGTGAAGGCCCGCGAAGCGCTTGCGTCGACGTTGGATCAGCTGGGCGAGAAGGCCAGCCCCAAGCGGCTGGCCGACAACGCCAAGACGACCCTGCGCACGAAGTTCGACGACCCCAAAGTCAAGTTCCCGCTGATCGGGGTCGGCGTGCTCGTCGCCGCACTGCTGGTGCGCAAGCTCTTCCGCTGAGGGCTCAGGCCCGCGCGGCCGGCGTGCTCGCGGCCGCGGTCACCTTGATCGACGAGGTGGCCGCCGGCTGCGGCGCCGCCGGCTTCGCGGCCGTCAGCGCGTCCCCGATGTCCGCCGTCAGCTTCGCCTTCGGCTTCTTCTCCGGCTTGGACGCCGGCTGCTCTGGTACATCAGCCGGTGCCTCCTCCGCCGTCGACGCCTCCGCCGGCGCGGCCGGCTCCGGAACCTCGATCGGCGCCGGCTCGGGCCGCGTCAGCCGCGCGGTCATGTACGCGGCCGTGAACTCCAGCGCGCTGCCGTTCAGCAGGTGGACGACGGTGGCCCCCTTCGCCTCCGCGCCCAGCTCCTCGACGAACTGGTCGACCCGGTCCCGCGCCGCGATGATGCCCGGCGCCCGCGCGGTCAGGCTCCTGCCATGGCCGGTCACGGTGACCGCCCAGTCGTCGTCCTCCGGCACGTAGATCGCCGTGATCGGTACCGCCATGAGTCTCACACCCCTGCCGCTCTCGGCTGCAACTCCACTTTGAGGGAGCAATCCGAAGCCTCTTCATGACGCCGATCGCGTTCATCCGATCGGGCGTGCTTCTGCCGCCATTTGCTTAACGCTCTGTCAGCTTCTATCGATACATCAACAGAACTCTGCGTGACAAGTTCTGGGCGAAACTGTGCGATGCGTGACGACCGGATGGAGCAACCACCTGCGGATACGCGTGATCACTGAGCGCGAAGACCAAGTCCCGTCCACAGGACCTCCATCGCGAGGTCGGTAGCCAGATCGGGTGTCACCTCGTCGTGCTGCTCGCACCAGATGGCGAGCCGCTCGCACGCCCCGACGACGAGCTCGGCCGTCGCCTCCAGCAGGAGGTGCCCCACCTCGCCGGCGTCGAAGTACTGCGCCATCAGCTTCGCGATCAGGTCCGTCTGCTGGCGCCGGGTGTCCTCCAGCGCGTCCGAGGCCGACGTGCCGATCAGGGCGAGCTCGTGGCGCAGCAGCGACCAGCCCTGCCGCCGCTCGCGCGCGAACACGAAGAACGCCCGCAACCCGCTGCGCAGCGCCTCGCGCGCGTCCGTCTGGCCGGCTACCGCACGCTCGGTCACCTCGCGCAGCTCGGCCCTGGCCTGCGCGACGCACGCCAGCAGCAGGCCTTCCTTCGAGTTGAAGTACTCGTAGAGCATCGGCTTGGACACGCCCACCCGCTCGGCGATCTCGTCCATCGACGCCGCGGCGAACCCGCGCTCGGCGAACACCGCTTCCGCGACCTCGAGCATCTGCTGCTCGCGCTGGGCTCGGGGCATGCGTTTGCGACGGGTCGGCCCGGTCATGAAACTGACTCTACCGGAGGTAACCTACTCCGAGTAAGATGGACTCGCGGTAACACCTAATGCTCAGTGTGGAGGAAGGTACATGGCAGAGCACACGCGAACGGGCGTGATCATCGTCGGCACCGGGTTCTCCGGCCTGGGCATGGCGATCCAGCTGCGCAAGGAGGGCCGCGAGGACTTCGTCATCCTGGAGAAGGCGGACGACGTCGGCGGCACCTGGCGCGACAACACCTACCCGGGCTGCGCCTGCGACATCCAGTCGCACATGTACTCGTTCTCCTTCGAGCAGAACCCGAACTGGAGCCGCTCGTTCTCGCCACAGCCGGAGATCTGGGACTACCTGCGCGGGGTCGCGCGCAAGTACGACCTGTACGAGCGCACCCGGTTCGGCCAGGAGATGACCGGCGCCCGCTGGGACCCGGACGAGCACCGCTGGCACGTCACCACCAAGAACGGCGACACGTTCAGCGGCCGGTTCCTGGTCAACGGCGTCGGCGCGCTGCACCTGCCGCAGATCCCGGACCTCAAGGGCATCGAGCGGTTCCAGGGCAAGACCTTCCACTCGGCGCAGTGGGACCACGACTACGACCTGCGCGGCAAGCGCGTCGCGGTCGTGGGCACCGGCGCCAGCGCGATCCAGTTCATCCCGGCCATCGCGCCCGAGGTCGAGCAGTTGCACGTCTTCCAGCGCACGCCGGCGTGGGTGATGCCGAAGCCGGACCACGCGATGCCGGAGTGGGCCAAGTCGGTGTTCGCGAAGATCCCCGGCACGCAGCGCGCCTACCGCAACCTCCTGTACTGGATGCTGGAGGCCCGCGCGATCGGCTTCAACGGCCACCAGGGCCTGATGAAGGTCGCGCAGAAGCTCGCGAAGTCCAACATCGACAAGCACATCGACGACCCGGCGCTGCGCGCGAAGCTGACGCCGGACTACGTGATGGGCTGCAAGCGCGTGCTGATCTCCAACGACTACTACCCGGCGCTGAACCGGGACAACGTGGACGTGATCACGAACGGCGTCGCCGAGGTCACCGAGACCGGCGTGATCGACACGGCGGGTGTGGAGCGCGAGGTCGACGCGATCATCTTCGGCACCGGGTTCCACGTCACCGACGCGTTCGACAACCTGGACATCATCGGGGTGGAGGGCCGCAAGCTCAACAAGGAGTGGGCGACCGAGGGGATGCGGACCCACCTCGGCATCACGGTCAACGGGTTCCCGAACATGTTCTTCCTGCTCGGGCCGAACACCGGGCTGGGGCACAACTCGGTCGTGTTCATGATCGAGTCGCAGATCCGCTACGTCGCCGAGGCGATCCGGCTGGTGGAGCAGACCGGCGCCGGTGCGCTGGAGCCGCGGGCCGAGGTGCAGGAGCGGTTCAACGCCGAGATCCAGCACAAGCTGGCCAAGGGCGTGTGGACGCAGGGCGGCTGCAAGAGCTGGTACCTCGACGCGAAGGGCGTGAACCGGACGATCTGGCCCGGCTTCACCTGGCGGTACTGGCTGAACACGCGAAAGCTGCGGCCGTCCGACTTCGAGCTGGTCGGCCGCGACTGACTCGTGTGACGCCTTGCCGGAGTGCGGCCCGGTTGGGGTCGCGCTCCGTATTGGCGGCGCGCCGGAGATTGCGCGTAGGCGGTCCCGCGGTGAGGTTGCGCAGCTGGGCCATGCACGACATTGGCCGCCCGGTGGAGGCGCATCTCGCGCGCGGTGCCGAGCCGGCTTTGTCCTGCTGGAGTGCGGCCCGGTTGGGGTCGTGCTCCGGCCGGGAGTGTCAGTCGTCTTCCACGTCGGAGATCGCGCGTAGGGGGCCCAGCGGTGCGGGCGGAGGGCGGTGAGGTTGACGGCTGGGCCGCCCACGCCATGGCCGCGGTCGAGGTTCACCTCGCGCGATGCCGGGCTGGCAGAGGTTGTCTTGCCGGAGTGCGGCCCGGTTGGGGTCGCGCTCCGGGCGGGAGCGTCAGTCGTCCTCTACGTCGGAAATCGTGCAGGCGATCCAGCAGTTCGGGGACGATGACGTTGCCATCCACGACATGGCTGCCCGGTCCAGGTGCACCTCGTGTGGGGCGCTGCCCTGGCGGAGTTCGTCCGGCCGGAGTGCGATCCGCGTGGGGTCGCGCTCCGGCGGGAACGTCAGTCGTCTTCTACGCCGGAGATTGCGCGTAGGCGGTTCAGCGGTCCGGGCGGTGAGGTTGCACGGCTGCGCATCCACGCCGCGGTCGCCCGGTTGAGGCGCACCTCGCGCGGCGCCGGGTTGGCGGAGTTTGTCCTGCCGGAGCGCGATCCGAGTGACGGTGCGCTCCGGCAGGAACGTCAGTCGTCTTCTACGCCGGAGATTGCGCGTAGGCGGTCCAGCAGTTCGGGCACAGTGAGGTTGCACAGCTGGGCCATCCACGACATGGCCGCCCGGTCCAGGCGCACCTCGCGCGCCGCGCCGGGCTGGCGCAGTCTGCCCTCCGCCCACCGGCGCAGCGGCAGCAGCTCGGTCCGCTCGTCGGCGACGATCCGGGTCAGGTCCAGCCGCACCTTGCCCGGCTCGTCGGCGAAGACGCGCCGGTGCACGCGGGCCAGCAGGTCCTGCGGCAGCTCGTCCATCGCGAGGCACAGCTCGACGAGCCGCACCACCGAGCACTGGCGCGTGCCCAGTTCGTAGGTCGCCAGCGTCTGCAGCGAGATGTCGCTCTGCAGGTGCTGGTTCAGCTCCTTGCGCGTCCAGCCTCGTCGCCGGCGCAGCTTGCGGAGTTCCTCCCCCAGGATTCGCTGGTAGAGGTCATTGTCGATGCGCACTCCCCGTCCCCTGCCCTGACCTTGCGTCGCGCCGCACCCCTGCTCTGGCACGTCCGGTCGAACTCCAGCGGTGTTCACGGGTATGTAAGTCGCTGAGTGCGGGTTCCTTACGCGACTTTGCCCAGTCCGTTTCATTTGACCGGCGTTATTAGGCCGATCGGGCTAACCCGGGGTGGGCTGGACGGTGTGGTCAGTTGACGCAGGTGATGCCGTTGGCGGTGATCGGCTCGTCGCTGCCCGGCGCAGGGGCCTGGGTGCTCGCGGGCGGCGCGGCGGCCGCCTGCTGGACCACGCGCGACGGAGAGGCCGAGTAGTCGCTGCCGACGAGCACGACGACATGCCCCTTGGTCACGGTCGGGTCCTGCTCGATCGTCGCGCCCGAGCCGAGTGCGTCGGCGACCTGCTGGGCCGCCTCCTGGCCGCCTGCCGGGTACCGGACCACGGTCGACTTGCGCGAGGTGGTGTTCGAGGTCTGGCCGCCGGTGAAGCCCTTGCCAGTGAGGCTCTGCAGGACCGTGGACGCGAGCCCCTCGCGGCCGGTTCCGTTTCGGACGTCCACAGTGGTCGCCGACTTGGCCGGTCCGGTCTCGGCGGGCTGTGCGGACTGGGCCGGGGCGGTCAGGCCCCGGACGAACTCCCGGATCTGGTTCGGGTCGACCTGGATGGCCTGCCCGTCGTCCGGGGTGCTGTAGTCCATGTTGACCACCGGGATGGTGCGGAACTCCAGCTGCCCGCCGGTGAGCCCCTTCATCTGCTGGGCGAACCCGAGGATGTCCCAGCCCTGGTTGAGCACCACGGACTTCTTGACCGCGTCGGTGAGACTGTTCAGCTTGCCCGGATCGGCGAGGGTGCCTGCCGACAGCACCTTGCGCGCCATCCCGGCCATGAACACCTGCTGACGCACGACCCGGTCGAGGTCGCCGCGCGGAAGACCGTGCCGCTGCCGGACGAACTCGAGCGCCTCGACACCGGAGATCGTGTGCTGCCCCTTGGTGAACTTCGCGCCCGAGTACGGGTCGTTGACGTTCTCCTTCAGGCACACGTCCACGCCGCCGATGGCCTTCGTGATCTCGGAGAACCCGAGCAGGTTGACCGAGGCGTAGTTGTCGATCGTCGAGCCGGTCAGCTGCTCGACGGTCTGGATGAGGGTCTTGGCCCCGGCCTGGTTGGACTGCACCTCGATGGACTTGGCGTCCGTCTCGCCCTCTTCCTGCAGTTTCCGGCGTTCCGCGGCCTTCGCGCGGGCGTACGCGGAGTTGATCTTGTGCTTGCCGAAGCCGGGGATGTTGACGTAGGAGTCGCGGGGCAGCGAGACCGCGACGGCTTTGCTGCCGTCGTTGGGGATGTGGACCATGATCAGCGTGTCGGTGTTCTCCTCGCCGTCCGCGACACCGGCGCGGAGCTGGGCGAGGAGGTCCGCCGGCAGCGGGTTGCCCTGCGCGTCGGTGCGGCTGTCCATGCCGACCAGGAGGATGTCGCGGGCCCCGTCGGCGGGCTGGTTCGCGTCGATCACGTCCGTGGTGGTGAGGCCGTTGACCAGGCCCTGCATCGCCGCCCACGCGTAGCCGGTGAGGCTCATGACTAGCAGGGACACCAGCCCCACGGCGACCTTCGCGCCCCGGCGCGACGAGCGCCTCGGCGGCGGTGGCGGCGGACGGCGGCGGATCTGGGCGGGCGCGGCCCGGTCGCGGGGCGCCGGCCCTCGCACGGCGCGGCCGGCAGGTGGGCGGCCTGCCGAGGTGCGGTTGCCCGCCGATTTGCCTGCGCGGTCGACGGCCGGGCGGCCCGCGGAGGTGCGCCCGGCGCGGTCGGCCGGGGTGCGGCCCACCCGTTCGGGCGGGACGCGGTCGGGGGAGGAGCGACCGGCGCGGTCGGCCGGCGTGCGCCGGACCGGGCCTTCGTAGCGAGCGTCGATCTGGCGCGGTCGCGGCCGTGCGGGCCGGCCGGTCCCACGATCATTCCGCGGGTCGTCCACGCCAGGTGCTCCTTTCGTCGCCGCTATCGTTCACCTACTCGGCCGTAGCGTCGCATACGGCCAACCGGAAGTGGTTCACAACACTCGGTTACGTGTTTTGCGCCACCGCCTTGGTGGATACGAGCGTGCTGGCCACCGCCGCCAGCGCGATCAGGGCCGTCACGCCGTGCACCGCCATCGTCACCGGATCGGCCGCCGACAGCAGCGCCGGAACGCACGCGACCCCCGTGACGACCCACGTGCTGCGCGCGCCGCTGAGCCCTGTCCGCACCGTGTGCAGGAGGAATACCCCGATCAGCAGCTGGATAAGGTTCTGGATCGGGTCGACCGGCAGTCCCATGATCGAGCCGTCGTCACCGCCGAACCGGGTCAGCGCGAACCCGAACAGCCCGACCACGGCGAACCCGATCCCGAGCATGGTCGCCGCGTGGGCGAGCCAGCCGTCCGAGGCCGGGTGGTCCGCGACCGGGACAGCCGTCTCCCGCGGGTGGCGCTCGAACCACCAGAAGACCATCAGCGCGGGAACTGCGAGCAGCGCCAGCGCGAACCACGTGCGCGGGTCGCGGACCCAGCCGAAGATCGCTGCCGGGTGGTCCGGCAGGTAAACCAGCGCGACGACGAGCAGCATCGCGGCGAGGAAGCCCAAGTACAGGCTCATCGGCGCGCGCATCGCCAGGCGGGCGAGGCCGGCGCACCTGGTGGTCAGCCGGGCGAGCGGTTTCGCGGCCAGGCCCAGCAGGCCGATCTGGGCGGCGCCGAGCAGCAGGACCGGCAGGGTGGGCCCGGACAACGCGGGCGGCGCGCCCGGCGCGCCGAGCAGGTCGCGGCTGAGCCCGCCGACCGTGGTGAGCAGGGCGAGACCGGTGACCCCCGCGGCCGTGACACCGACCAGGAGCAGCCGGTTGGAGGTGCGGATCCGCCCGAACGCGACCTGCTGGGCGAGCAGCGCGAGGCCGAAGGCCGCCAGGTAGCGCGGGATGGGCGAGCCGATGGCCCGTGCCGCCATCTCGGCCAGCACGACGAAGGCGAGGAGGCCGGCCACCGAGGCCGCCGCGGCGCACCGGTGCAGGGCGAGCATCAGCGGGGTGGCCACCACCGTGAGCAGGTAGATGCCCAGCAGCCACAGCGGGTGCAGAGCGATGCGCATGATCGCGGCGTTCGTGCCCTCGGGAATGCCGAGGAGTTCGAGCGCCAGCGGGACGAGCAGCGCCACCACGACGAAGATCAGGGCCGGGCGCAGCAGCCAGCTCGCGCGATGGGCGAGGTACTGGCGGTACCCGCCGCCGCTGTCCCTGGTGGCGCGCCAGCCCGCCGCGTTGGCGCGGCCGCCGGCGAAGAAGAACACCGGGGCGAGTTGAGCCACCCACGTGAGCGGCCACAGCCAGTCCGCGCCCACGCCGGCCCACCGCGCCAGCGCGATGGCCGATTCGCCGAGGATCAGCAGCACCAGGCTGCCCACGCCGAGCGTCACCCACGGGGACAGCGGCGCAGGCGGCCTCGTGGCGGCCGGCGGCGGGGGGGTGGCGACGCGGGCGTGCCGGTGCTGCAGCCAGCCGCGGAGCCGGAAGATCAACAGGCACCCGATCACGGCGACGCCTGCCAGCAGCGGGCCGATCGGGTCGCCGACCGGCGGGCCCCAGCGCTGGTGCCAGGAGTTCACGACGAGCCCGGCGGAGTAGAGGCTCGCGACGACGCGGCACGTGCGTGGCGAGTCCATCGGGTTGATGACGCAGGCCGCGTGCATGTCGTCGGACAGGCGCTGGTCCAGCGCCTCGCGGACGTCCTGGCCGAGGGGGTGGCCGACCGCGGCGGCGTAGCGGAGGAGGTCGTAGCCCAGGTCGTGTGCCTTGCACGGGACCGCGTAGTCCCACTTCGTGTTGTCGTCGCCCCACGGGGTCGAGCAGCCGCCGTCGACGTGCACCGCGCGGACCGTGCCGTCCCGCGCCTGCATCTGGCCCGGCACGACACCGGTGACCTGGGTGAAGTCGGCGGGCAGGAGGGCGAGCGCGGTCGCCTGCTGGCCGGGGTGGACGAGCGCCTCGATGGCCTGCTGGGCGGCCAGCGCGCCGCCGGTGGGCGGCCCGGCGTCCGGCGGGGAGGCCGGCCGCGACGCGACGAACCCGAAGGTGACGACGGCCAGCGACAGCACCAGCAGCCAGGCGGAGGTGGCCAGGCGGCGGCGCACCCGGGGCACCGGTGTGGTGGCCTGCCCGGGTGGCGGGTGGTCGGTGAAGGTCGCTGGGGTGATCATCGCCTCCCAGAGTGGCAGGGGAGCGGCCTCTGCGGCCACCAGGGAATTCCCTGATCGTGGATTCCGGAGTGCGCCACTCTAGTGGGTGAGGGGTGGGAGGTTTAGGAGTCGGGGGGCCGGGGTCGGGCGAACGCCCTGGTCGGGGCGGGTGCTCTGGGGACGGGGGCGTTCTCGGTGTGCGAGTGGGTCTTTCGTGGGGTTGTGGGTGGGTCGCTCGTGGGGTTGTGGGTGGGTCGCTCGTGGGGAGGTGAGTGGGGCGCTGGTGGGGGAGGTGAGTGGGCCGCTGGTGGGGCTGGGAGTGGGCCGCTGGTGGGGGAGGTGAGTGGGCCGCTGGTGGGGCTGGGAGTGGGCCGCTGGTGGGGGCGGGAGTGGGCCGCTGGTGGGGGAGGTGAGTGCGCCGCTGGTGGGGCGCGAGTGGGGTGCTGGTGGAGGGCGGGGAGTGAGGCTGGTGGAAGGTCGGGAGTGAGGCGCTGGTGGAGGGCGGGAGCGGACCGCTGGCGGGGGCGGTGTCCGTGGGCGGGTGTCGTGGTGGGAATCGCCGTGGTGGTCGCGTGGCTGGTTGGTCCAGGTCTCGGCGATGCCGTTGGGACGGGAGCCCGGGTGCGGCGGGCTCATAGTGGTGGGAATCGCCGTAGCGATCGGATCGCGCGTTGGGGCCTGTCTCGGGGTGCCGTATCTGAAAGGCTCCGGAATTGCTGTGACGGCGGTCCACCTGCCGGTCTGGTGGCTGTGCACCCGGGCATGGCGACACGGGGTGCGGGCAAATCGGCGAGTGCGAGTGGATCGGCGACCGTGAATGGAACAGAAGTAGGTCGCCGCGCCGTCTGCGAATCGCTCAGTGCGTGATGTGCTTGGCTTCGCGTGGGGGTTGCGTCAGCGCGGAATCGCGGGCGGCGCGGGCTATCCGGACCTGGTTGCGGCCGCCCTCCTTCGCCTCGTAGACGGCCGCGTCCGCGGCCTGCATCAGCGTCGGCAGGGTGTCGCCGTGGTCGGGGAACACCGCGACCCCGATCGAGGCCGTCCGCTCCGACACCAGCGTCTGGTCACCGCGCTTGTTGGTCGTCCTGATCTGCAGTCCGGCCACCGCCGAGCGGATGCGCTCCCCGGCGACCGTCGCCGCCGCCTGGTCCGTGTCCGGCAGCAGCACCAGGAACTCCTCACCACCGAAGCGGCCCACGACGTCGCTCGGGCGGGTCACCTCGTCCAGCAGCTGCGCCAGGTTCCGCAGCACGTCGTCGCCCGCGGGGTGGCCGTACGTGTCGTTGATCCACTTGAAGTGGTCCAGGTCGATCATCAGGATGGCCAGCGGATCGGCCGCCTTCGTCGCCCTGTTCAGGGCCCGCTCGGCCGACTCGGTCCAGCCGCGCATGTTCGCGACCTGCGTCTTCGGGTCGGTCCGCACGTCGGCCTGCAGCTGCTCGATCTCGGCGAGCCGGTTGAAGACCACCGTCACCACGGCCATGATCGCGACCGTCGGCGGCATGATCACCAGCAGGATCGCCGTCACCGCGCCGAGGCCGATCGTGATCGCCTCCAGCACGTTGTCCGCCGGGCTGCCCAGCACCGTCCGCGCGTTCGCCTTCTCCGGCGCGGCCAGCGCGATCACGGATCCGACGTAGAGGATCTGCACGCCCTCGTAGATGAGCCCGGCCACCAGCATCCAGCCGAACTCGGTGAGCGAGCCCGTGACGTCCAGCGAACCCCAGTCGTGCGGACCCAGCTCGACGTAGACCTGGTGGGCGAGCGTCGCCGCCAGCATGTGGGCCACCGTGGAGTACACGAAGTTGTGCGCAGGCCGCCGCGCGACGAACCAGCGCTGCACCCGGACCAAGCCGACGACCAAGATCGTCAACGGCACCGGGAGAATAATCGCGGCAGGCACCACCCAGACCGCGGTCAGGTCGATCAGGACCCGGCCGCCCGCATTTCGCCGACGTTCTTCCTGCCGCCGGGTCAGTTGAATGTGCGCCGTCGCGCCCACGGTGAGAATCGCGAAGCGCAGCCAATCGAGACCGCTCGGCGGGCTCGCGTTCACGAATGCGACGACCAGCCACGCGACCGCAATCAGTTCGGTGACGAGCAGGAAAACGATGAAACGCTTCGGCCGCCGCCACAATGCCCAATTCCGCGGCAACATGGCGCGGCGCGTGCTCGACGCATCACGCTTTGTGTTCGCCTCCGCCCTCTCGGGCGCGGCTTGGCGGGGTACCGAATTTCGCTCCTCGATGGACTGAACGCCCTCCCTGAGGTCCGGATCGCCGTGGAGTGTAGGCGATCGCCGACGCGCGTGGTGCGGAGGCATCGGCTCACCTTCCCTCGACATCGCGTACCGCCGCCGGGTAACTTTGCTGTGCCCGGAACGACGCCGGGTACTTTCCATCAACAGGTATCATCTCACCGCACGCGAAGCGTCGCGTACCGCCGCCACGAGCGGCCGCGCGAACGTGACGCGTCCCGGCCACAGGCACCGAATGGAGGTGTTCCTCGTGTCTGACCGCGACTTCTGATCCCCTGGTCTGAATAGCGCTCGTTTTCGTTCCCGTGGGAGAGGTGTTCGTCGTGCGCGACCGCGACTTCTGAGGTGCCCTCGATTTGTGTTTGTTTCCGCCCGAATAACGTGAGGTGAATCGTCGTGCGCGACCGTGACTTCTGATCTTCCGAATGCAGCCGCCGCTGCCGTCAGCCGGTGCGGGTCGCATCGCTGTCCGTGCCGAGCACCCGGCCCCACGCCACCGCGAGGGGTACACCGAGGACCACTCCGGCCGCGCCCGCGATCATGATCGCCGTGGTCGCCGCGCCGGACCACTGCGCGAGCACGCCGCCGAGCGCGACCCCGACCCCCTGCGCGACCCGCAGGCCGGTCCGGTACAGCCCGCCCGCGCCACCGCGGAGCTCGTTGGGCACCCACGTGATGAACGTGGCCCCGACGGTGATGATGTACGCGCCCGTCGCGCCGGCCAGCGCGAGGACGACCAGGGCGAGCACCAGGTCCGGGCGCAGCCCGAACGCGAGCAGCAGTGCCGTCGGCACGACCGCGAGCACGCCGACCGTGCGGCGGCGGGCCGAGGCCGAGACGTAGCGGGACAGGACGAACACGCCCAGCGCGAACCCCAGCGGGTCCGCGGCCAGCAGCCACCCGACGGCCTGGTCGGGGGCGCCGATCTCGCGCGCCAGCGGGGCGGCCAGGCCTGCCGGCACCATGGCGAGCCCGACCAGCCAGGACAGGCCGAGCAGCACGCGCAGCCTGCGCTGGGAGGCGACCCAGCTGATGGCGCCGAACCAGGAGCCGTCGCCGTCGCCCGCGGCCGGGCGCGGGCGCACCCAGTGGTGCAGGGCCACCGCGCTGATCGCGAACGTCAGCGCGTCCAGGGCCAGCGCCAGCGACGGGCCCGCGGCGGTGACGATCACGCCGCCCAGCGCGAGCCCGGCCAGCATCGTGGTGTTCGTGGTGATGCCGCGGATGTCCTGGCTGCGCAGGTACAGCTCGTCGTCGGTGAAGATCTCGCGGGTCAGGGCGTTCTGCGCGGCGTTGGACGGCGCGCCGGCCAGCCGCGCGAGCATGACCAGCACGCACAACCACACCACCGGCATGCCCGGCACGGCCATGATCGCGATGAAGAACGCCTGCAGCGCCGCGGTGACCACGAGGATCGTGCGGCGCGGGTAGCGGTCGGCCAGCTGGGCCAGCCCGAGGCCGCCTGCCAGCGCGGGCAGGAAGGTGAGGGCGTAGGCGACCGCGGACCACAGCGCCGAGCCGGTGCGGTGGTAGACGGTGAGGGCCAGCGCGACCGTGGTCAGCTGGTCCCCGAGCACCGACTGGGCCTCGGCCAGCCACACGGTGCGGAACTCGCGGTTGGCGAGCGCCGCACCCATGGATGGGCGAGTCGTGGTCTTCACACCTCTCCCCACTTCCCCCTCGTCGGGTGGCTGCCTGCGCTCACTGACTCTGTCGCTGCCCGCCCGGTTCCTGTGACGCCGATCACCGAAGTGACACATTCCGCAACAATCAGTATGCCGCTCACTACACGCAGGCGAACAGTCACAGCGCGACCGTATCTCCTCATTGGGCCCATACGGTCGTAGACCTTCTAACCTTCGGGTTACGACGAACGGTGGAAGTTTCCCTGCCGCGTGACCCGTGGTGCGGTAAGCCCGGCCGATCAGACGTCACTCGTTCAGCGCAGTGGACGGACCGTTCGTCGGCGCGCGGTCACCGTTGGGCAGTTTCGGCGCGAAGACTGGAACCACAGGCCAGGGAGACAGCCGAGGACGGGCTGGAGCTCGGGGACTGGCCGGTGGGGAGAGAACCGATGAGCATGCTGATGCAGGACCGGGCCGTCGTGGTGACCGGCGCCGGCCGTGGCCTCGGCGAGGCCTTCGCGGTGCACCTCGCGCAGGCGGGCGCGGCGGTCGTGGTCAACGACGTCGACGCCGAGCTGGCCGAACGCACCGCGGCGAACATCCGCGCGCACGGCGGGCGGGCGGTGGCCAGCGGGCACAGCGTGGCCGACCCGGCGCAGGCACAGGCGATCGTCGACCTGTGCGTGTCCGAGTTCGGCGCGATCGACGGACTGGTGAACAACGCCGGCCTCAACTACGAGGCGCTGCCCTGGGAGGAGGACCTCGACGAGGTCCGGGAGCTGGTCGAGGTCAACGTCCTCGGCGTGATGTACACCGGGATCGCGGCCGTGAAGGCCATGGTCGCGGCAGGCCGCGGCGGCTCGATCGTCAACATCTCCTCCGGCGCCTCGCTCGGCCAGCGCAAGCTCGGCGTCTACGCGGCGAGTAAAGGAGCGGTGGCGTCGCTCACCTACTCCTGGGCGCTCGATCTGGAGGAATCCGGCATCCGGGTCAACGCCGTCTGCCCGTTGGCCCACACCCGGATGGTCTGGAAGTCGGAGCGCTCGCTGCGCAACTGTCCCCCCGACCGGACGCCGTCCCGCATCGCGCCGGTCGTGCTGTTCCTGCTGAGCGACGAGGCGGAGGGCATCACGGGGCAGCTCGTGCGGTGCAACGGGCCGCAGCTGCACATCGTCGGGCAGCCCTACCTGAAGGCGCCCATCCTCGAACGGCAGACGTGGGACACCGAGACGGTGCGGCAGGCTTTCGACGAGGTGTTCAGCGCCCACCTGGAGCCCTACGGCCTGGAGAAGCGTGTTCCACCGCGCTTGCGCAAGTGGACCACGCCTCTCCGTTCGGCCTAGGGGCTACTGGTCCGCCGTGTACAGGGCGGCGATGTCGTTCGCGTAGCGGTCGTTGATGATCCGGCGCTTCAGCTTGAGCGTCGGGGTGACCTCGCCGCTCTCCGGTGTCCACGGCTTGGCCAGCACCTGGTACTTCTTGATCTGCTCGACGCGGGCCAGCCGCGCGTTCGCCGCCTCGACCGCGCGCTGGATCTCCTCCCGCACGGCCGGGTGCTCGGCCAGCACCACCGGGTCGCTGCCCTCGATGCCCTGCTGCGCGGCCCACGCCGGCAGGAACTCGTCGTCGACCACGATCAGCGCGGTCACGTACGGCTTGTCGTTGCCGATCGCGACCGCCTGGCCGATCAGCGGGTGCTCCTTGAGCAGCCCCTCGATGCGGGTCGGCGCGATGTTCTTGCCGCCCGAGGTGATGATCAGCTCCTTCTTGCGGTCGGTGATCGTGACGAAACCGTCGGCGTCGATCGTCCCGATGTCACCGGTGTGGAACCAGCCGTCCTCGTCCAGCGCGGAGGCGATCGAGCCGTCCTCCTGCAGGTAGCCCATGAACACCAGGGGCCCGCGCACCAGCAGCTCGCCGTCGGCGTCGACCTTGATCTCGGTGTCGGCCAGCGCGCGGCCCACGCTGCCGGCGCGAAACGCCTTCGCCGAGTTCGACGTGATCGCGCCGGAGGTCTCCGACAGGCCCCACACCTCGTGGATCTCCACACCCAGCCCGGCGAGGAAGTACAGCACCTCGACCGGCAGCGCGGCCGCGCCGCTCGAGCAGAAGTGCAGCTTGTCGAACCCGAGCAGCGCGCGCACCGGGGCCAGCACCGTGCGGTCGGCTTCGGCGATCTTCTCGGCGAGGTCGGCGGGCACCTCCTGGCCGGCGTTGCGCAGCTTGTAGCCCTGCTGCAGCAGGTCGCTGGCGGAGAGCAGCGCTTCGCGCCTGTCCTCGGGCAGGCTGGGCAGCATCGCCTTGAGCCCAGCGGCGATCTTCTCCCACACCCGCGGCACGCCGAAGAAGCCCTGCGGGTGGACCCGGCCGAGCGCGCCGGCGACCTGCGTCGGATCGGCGAGCGTGTGCACGTGGCCGGCGTAGACGATCGGCATGTAGATCGAGATCTCCCGCTCGGCGATGTGCGCGAGCGGCAGGTACGCGATGTTCGACAGGTGCATCGGCGACTCGTGCAGCGCGTGCACGGCGTAGGCCTCGAAGATCACGTTGTGGTGGGACAGCACCACGCCCTTCGGGTCGCCGGTGGTGCCCGACGTGTAGATCATCGCGATCGGGTCCTCCGGGCGCAGGTCCGCCCAGCTGTCCTCGAACGCCTGCGGGTCGGCCTGGTGCAGTTCGGCGCCGCGGGCGCGCAGCTCGGCGAGGCTGACGAACCGCTCGTCGCCTGCGGGGACGGCGTCCGCGTCGATCATCACGATGCGGCGCAGCGCGGGCAGCTCGTGCAGGACCTGCTGCCAGCGCTTGAGCTCGTCGGTGCCCTGGAGCACCACGATCGGGGTGCCGCTGTGGCGGGCGACGTAGGAGATCTGCTCCGGGCTCAGCGTCGCATACGCGGTGCACGAGATGGCGCCAAGGTGCGTGGCGGCGAGGTCGGCGATCAGGTGGTCCGGGGTGCTCGGCGCCATGATCAGCATCCGCTCACCGCGGCGCAGGCCGAGGTCGGCCAGGCCGCGGGAGACCGCGGCGATCTCGTCGCGGAACGCCGACCAGGTCAGCGTCGGGCGGTCCGGGTCGTCCAGCGACGTGAGCGCCGGCAGGTCGCCGTACTCCGCGGCGTTGCGACGGAGGAGCATGGGAATGGTCAAGCCCTCGGCCTGCTCAGCGACGGACGGTTGGCTGGTCAACTGCGACCTCCTCGTGATCAGCTGGCGGAGACACCACCCTATGTGACCGCCAACACAGGGCGATAGAGAGAAAGGGACACGATGTCGCTGCGAGACGAAGCGGCCGAACTCGACGCGCTGGACCCGCTGGCGGGCAAGCGGGCGGAGTTCGATCTCGACCCGGACGTGTCCTATCTGGACGGGAATTCACTGGGCGCCCCGCCGCGCGGGGTCGCGCCGCGGCTCGCGGAGGTGGTCGGCGAGCAGTGGGCCGGGCGGCTGATCCGGTCCTGGGACGAAGGCTGGTGGGACGCGCCGGAGCGGATCGGCGACCGCATCGCGCCGCTGATCGGGGCGGGGCCGGGCCAGGTGGTGGTCGGCGACTCGACGACGGTGAACCTGTTCAAGGCGGTGGTCGCGGCGGCGCGGCTGAACCCGGGACGGCCGGAGATCCTGGTCGACGCGGGCACTTTCCCCACGGACGGCTACATCGCCGAAAGCGCGGCGCGCATGACCGGTCACTCCGTGCGGCGGGTGCCGGTCGGGACGCTGGCGTCGGAGGTCGGTCCGCGGACGGCCGTGGTGCTGGTCAACCACGTCGACTACGTGACGGGGGAGCTGCACGACCTGCCGGGCATCACGGCGGCGGTGCACGCGGCCGGCGCGGTCGTGGTGTGGGACCTGTGCCATTCGGTGGGGGCGGTGCCGGTGCCGCTGGATGCCGCCGGTGTCGACCTGGCGGTGGGGTGCACGTACAAGTTCCTCAACGGCGGGCCCGGGGCGCCGGCGTTCCTTTATGTGGCACGGAAGTGGCTCGACGACTTCGACCAGCCGCTGACCGGGTGGGCCGGGCATGCGGATCCGTTCGGCATGACTCCGGACTATGCCGGGCGGGCGGGAATCAGCCGCGGCCGCACCGGGACGCCGGACATCCTGTCGATGCTGGCGCTGGACGCCGCGCTGGACGTGTGGCGCGACGTGACGATCGACCAGGTCCGCGCGAAGGGGCTCGCGCTGGGGGACTTCTTCCTGCGGTGCCTGGACTCGCTGGTGCCGGGCGCGCGTGTGGTGACGCCGCGGTCGCACGCGCGGGGGAACCAGGTGTCGGTCGCGTGGCCGGACGCCAAGGGAGCGATGGGGAAGCTGATCGCGCGCGGGGTCATCGGGGACTTCCGGCCGCCCGAAGTGCTGCGGTTCGGGTTGGCCGGGTTGTACGTGCGGTACGCGGATGTGCTGCGGGCGGCGGAGGAGTTGAGTGGGTTGCGGTAGGGGTTTGGGGTTGTCTGGGTGGTGGGGTTCTGCGCGGCGGGTGGTTGGTGGGGTGCCCAGTCGTGCGGGGTTGAATGGGCTTTTCAACGAGGTGCGAGGTGCGGTTGTGATGGGCAGCGGCGGTTGAAAGGTCATTTCAACCGCCGCGAGTGCGGTTGGGGCGGGGTGCGGCGGGAAGGCGGCTCGGCATCGCAGCTGAGACAGTGCGGCAAGCCAGCGTGGCAGTGCCGCGCGGCAGCACGGTGAGGCAGCGTGGCGCGCAGGTGGGTCGGCACCGCAGCAAGGCAGTCCGGCGAGGCTGGCCGCGGCGAGGTAGTGCGGACAAGCCAGCGCGGCGCCGAAGCGTTAGTCCCGCCCCTGCCAGGTCGTCACACACGCTTCGTTCCCTCGGCGTCGGCCAGTACCCAGAATGCCGGGGCGGCCTCGGCGGATCGGAGGACGCCCCCGGCGGCCAGCGCGCCTTCGATCCGGCGCTGCGCCTCGTCGTGCGGCACGGACACGTCGATGTGGATCCGGTTGCGCTGGGGGCGCGGGGCGTCCATTTGTTGGAACCAGATCGACGGCCCCTGACCCCGCGGGTCGACCACCTCGGGCGGCCGCGGGCCGTCGACGTAGTCCATCACCGCCCGCCAGAACGGCGCGATCCGCGAAGCGTCGAGCGTGTCGATCGCGATTTCCAGCACCTGCGCGTCCCCCGGCGACGGCTCGTGTCCCAGCTCCCGCACCAGCTCGGAGATGCGCCGGGCCAGGTCGATCTCCCTCGCGGTCACCGGGGCGAGCACCAGCCGCACGCGACCCGGCCGGATGTCCACCGCGACCTCGTCCGCCACCGACAGCACCCGCTGCGCCACAACCCCCGCGTCTCGCGCCGACGGCACCGCCACCGCGGTCGACAAACCCGTCAGCACGTACCGCCAGCCGGCGTCGTGCACCGCGTCCGAGATCTCCGCCCCAGTGAGCCCCATCCGGCGCAACCTACCCCCACCGTCCACAACAGACAATAGTTGGCCGGAGCAGCGGGAGGGGTGGGAGGCCGCTGCTCCGGCCGGTTATCTCAGCTCGCGGCGACCGGCGCGGCCGAGAATCTTCTGTTTTGACCTCTTCACCTTCGCCGATCACGAGCGCCGCGAACAGGGTCCAATGGCCCTGTTTGCCGACGGGAAATGTCACGCCGCCGGGTGGCGTACACGGCGGCTTCGGTGCGCCGCTCGAAGCCGAGTTTGTGCAGCACCGACGACACGTAGTTCTTGACCGTCTTCTCGCCCAGGTGCAGGTGCTCCCCGATCTGCCGGTTGGTCAGCCCGTCCGCGATCAGCTCCAGCACCCGCCGCTCCTGCGGGCTGAGCTGCGCGTACCCCGGATCCCCCTGGCCCTCGCCGCGCATCCGGTTCAGCACCTTGGCGGTCAGCTCCGGGTCCAGCAAGGACGCGCCCGCCGCCACCCGCCGCACCGCGTCCACCAGGTTCATCCCGGACACCTGCTTCAGCAGATATCCCGCGGCACCAGCCATGATCGCCCCGAACAGCGCCTCGTCGTCCGAGTACGACGTCAGCATCAGGCACGCCGGCGCCGGATCCACCGACGACCGGATCTCCCGGCACACCCCGATCCCCTCGCCGTCCGGCAGGCGCACGTCGAGGATCGCCACGTCCGGTGTGAGCTGCGGAATCCGGTGCAGGGCCTCGGCGACGGTGCTCGCCTCACCGACCACCCGGATGTCGCCTTCGGACTCCAGCACGGTCCGCAAACCCGTCCGCACCAGCTCGTGGTCGTCGAGCACGAACACCGAGACCGTCATCGCACCCTCCCCGCGCCGTTGAGCTCGGCCGTCCACACGAGCTTCGTCCCGCGCTCGCCACTCCGGCCGACCGAACAACTGCCACGCCACCGCGCCGCCCGCTCGCCCAAGTTGACCAGCCCGCTGCGCCGCCCGGGCTCGTCCGGAATTCCGACACCGTCGTCGGTGACGGTCAGCGTCAGCGACCGGCCGGCCACGTCCACCGCCACCTCCACCGACACCGCGTCCGCCTTCGCGTGGCGGGCGACGTTCGACAACGCTTCCCGCACCGTCGCCGTGAGATCGGCGCGCACCGGGGCAGGCACCGCCGAATCGACCGGGCCGGTGAACCCGAGCCGGGGGGTGAACCCCAGCGCGGGCGTGCAGTCCTGCGCCAGCCGCAGCAGCTCCGCGCGCACACCTTCGGCGGCCTCGTCGGGCTGGGTCAGCGAGAAGATGCTGTTGCGGATCTCGCGGATGGTGCGGTCCAGCTCCTGCACGAAACCGGTCAGCCGGTCCGCGACCTCGGGCTGCGTGACGAGCGGCCGCAGCGCCTCCAGCCCCAGCCCGGTCGCGAACAGCCGCTGGATGACCAGGTCGTGCAGGTCGCGGGCGATGCGGTCGCGTTCGGTGAACACAGCGAGCCGCTGCCGGTCCTCCTCGGCGCGGGCGAACTCCATCGCCAGCGCCGCGTGCCCGGCGAACGTGCGGGCCAGCCCGACCTCGTCGTCGGTGAACGGCGCGGCGCCGCCGAACTTCGCGACCAGCAGCACGCCCAGGGTCTCCCCGCCGACGACCAACGGCACGGCGACCGCCGAGTCCAGCCCGGTGATCTGATCCGGCATCCGGATGTTGACCTTGGCCTGCTCCTTGGCGGCGTAGCGGCCGTAGTTGCGCACGACCACCGCTTCACCGGAGCGGAACGCCGCACCGCTCGCCGTGCCGTCGACCGGCACCGTCAACCCGGCCAGGCCGGGCGGGGCGTCCTCACCCGCGGCGACGACCTCGAACACCAGCGTGCCGGGGTCGTCCTCGCGCGGGACGGCGACCGCGGCGGCCGTGGCGCCCGCGACCGCCCGGGCGTGCTCGGCGATCAGGCGCAGCGTGCGCTGCGGGTCCTCGCCGGTCAGCAGGGCCGCGGTGACCTCGTGCGAGGCCTCCAGCCAGCGCTCGCGGCTGCGCGTCCGCTCGTACAGGGTGGCATTGTCGATGGCCATGCCGGCCGCGGCGACGAGCGTGACGACGGCTTCCCGGTCGGCGCCGGTGAACCCGCCCTCCTTGCCGGTGAGCCGCAGCTCGCCGAACCGCCCGCCACGCGCGTGCAGCGGCATCGTCAGCGACGAGCCGGGCGCGGCCGGGTCGCCGGTGCGCACGGGCGCGGCGTCCGGAACCTGGATCACGGCGTGCGCGGCGCCGGTGAGACCGCACGCGCTGGTGACGATCTTGGACAGGATCTCGGGCAGGCTGAGGTCAGCCGCGACCCCGACGACGGCCTCGACAAGTCCGCGAACGCCCGGTCCGATCACCACTGCCCTTCCGGCAGCCCTACCCCACGAGCCGCCGACCCGAGACTACTTCCAGCGGGATGCGGATCCAACGGTCATCGGCGGTGCTCGCCGGCCACGCCCTGGCGCGTTCGCGGGTGGCCCGGGCCCGGCCGAGCACCGTCACCCACCAGCCGGACCCGAGGTCCGGGGCGAAGGCGTCCGCCTCGAACGCGACCACCCCGTCGTGCGCCGCGACGAACAGCGGACTGGCGGCCGGCGCGCCGAAGTTGACCGCGTCGTCCGCCAGCACGAACCGGACCGGCTGGACGGCGGGCAGACCGCGCGTGGTGAACACGACGCGCCCGATCCCGGCGGTGGCGAGCAGCTCCAGGCATTGCTCCCGCCCCAGCACTTCCAGTCCGAACGGATCGAGCATCGGAGCGACCGGTCTTTCGCGCGCGGGGAACGTCACGGCCACCACGATCACCCCGGCCGGTGGTGGCCGGTAGGGCCATTGGACCCGGGGGATCGGGAGCGGCTGGGGATGGTCGCGGCGGCCGGTTGGGCTGGCGGTGGGGCTGGCGGTGGGGGAGGACCCGGTGGCGGTGCGGGGCGAGCGGTGGGTGGGCGCGGGTTGTGGCGGCGGTGTTGGCGCGGCGGTGGGTGGGGACGGGGTTGTGGTGGCGGTGCGGGGGTGGGCGCGGGTTGTGGCGGCGATGCCGGCGCGGCGGTGGGTGAGGGCGGGGTTGTGGTGGGGGTGCGGGGCGCGCGGTGGGTGGGCGCGGGTTGTGGTGGCGGTGCGGGGCCAGCGGTGGCTGGGCGCGGGTTGTGGCGGCGATGCCGGAGCGGCAGTGGGTGAACACCGGGTTGTTCACAGGGGCTGGGCGCGGGTTGCGGCGGCACTCCGGACCCCGCGGCGGGTGAGGCCTGGGTTGTTCACCGGCGGTGGCCGCGGGTGTGCGGATCCGGCTCAGCCGAGGACGGTCGCGGCGAGGTCGTCGGCCAGGGCGCGGCTCGCGGCGGCGATTCCGGACCAGCGGCGCGTCAGGTCCGGGTCGATCTCCAGCGGGCGGCCGCGCACGTCGATCACCGCGCCGCCGGCCGCGGGCACCGTGACCATCGCCGTCGCGAGGTCGACCAGCCGGTGGGTGTCCGAGCCCGGGTCGCAGAACGCGTCGACCGAGCCTTCGGCGACCAGCGCGCACTCCAGCACCGTGGTGGACAGGATCCGCACGCGCTGGGCCTTGTCCGCGACGCGCATCCAGGCTTCGGCGTTGCGCTTGTGCGGGCGGAGCAGGTTGACCGTCGCGCCGGTGAGCGTGGTGCGGCCGGTGGTGCGGAACGGGACCGGCTCGCCGGCGCGGGCGTGCCAGGCGCGGCCGGTGTCCAGCCACACGGTGAGCGCCTCGGTCGCCTGGCCGTCGACCGCGACCGTGCCGCCGAAGCAACTCAGCGGCACCCCGTTGGCGGCGTTGTTGGAGCCGTCGACCGGGTCGACGACGAGCGTCACCGCGGAGCCGTTGTCGACGAAACCGACCTCTTCGCTGAGCAGGTTGACGCGGTGCCGGTCCGCCTCCTCGGCGATCGCGGCCTCGACGATCTCGTCCACGCGCATGGTCGGGGTGCCGTCCGCGCCGTCGGCGACCTTTTCGGCCAGCTCCGCGCGGGTGTGCCTGCGGCGGGCGTCCCCGTAGGCGGCGCTGGCGGCGCGGGCCATCGCGGCGAGTGCGGGGTGGACGTTCTCGGGAAGTCCCGGGGCGGGCACCGGCCACGCGATTTTCGTGCTCATCACAGTCGATCCTAAATGACTTGCCCGCTCGCGGCGTTGCGACGGATCATTCCGGCCGTGCAACCCCTTGACGAGAACCGCATCCGCAAGTCGTTCGTGAACTGCTCGAAGGGGGAAGCGCAACGGCTGGCGCTGCCGCCAGGACTGTCCGGGCTCGACTGGTCCGAAGTGGACTTCCTCGGCTGGCGGGACCCGCGTGCGGCGCAGAACGCCTACCTCGTGGCGCCCTACGGGGACGAGGTGGTCGGAGTCGCGCTGCGGGCCGCGGCGAAGCACCGGAGCTCCCTGAAGTCCTCGCTGTGCGCCTTCTGCGGCACGATCCACGCGGCGACGGACGTGTCGTTGTTCGCCGCGCGGCGGGTCGGCGCGGCGGGGAAGCAGGGCAACACCGTCGGGACGTACGTGTGCGCCGACCTGGCCTGCGGGCTGTACCTGCGGGGCAAGCGCCGCCCGGCGGTGCACAACCCGGTGGAACGCGCGCCGCTGGCGGAGCGGGTGGAGCGGATGCTCGCCAACGTGGCGCGCTTCCTGGACGAGGTGACCACGGACAACGTCGGCTGACGCCGCGCTTGGCTCGCCGCCCGGAGGGGTGAACCACCGCGGGTGTGGAACCTCTGACACGAGTGGGGAACGCGCCACGCGCGGAGGGCCGACTCGGTGGCTGGAGGGGTGGACTCGGCGGCCGGCTGATCGGTGCCCGTGAAGGCGACAAGGCGCCCGGAGAGGCGAATCAGCCGGACGCGGGACACAGATGGCGAACTGGGCGCGCTGAGTGGCGAACGCGCCGTCCGGTGGGCGAATGCGCGGTCGAGGGCGAACCCGCGCCAACTGGCGAACACGCCGCGCGGAGGGGCGTACGCGGTGGCGGGAGGGTGGACTCGACGCAGCGGGTGGAGGGGCGAACCCGGAGCGGCGAACACGGCCGTGTTCGCCGCCCCGGGCGCCGGCTCTCAGCTGACGATCGGCAGTGACAGCGGCCGTCGGACGGCCTGGGCGACTCCGTCGGAGGCCAGTGCCGCCGCCACGCGGTCCGGCGACGGGCGGCCGTACGTGGTCGTGCGCTGGACCAGTGGGCGTCCGATCGGCGCGACCATCTTCTCCAGCTCGCTGATCGTCTTGTACGAGCCGTTGTCCGCGCCCGCCATGCGGCTGATCGTCTCCTCCATCAGCGTGCCGCCGAGGTCGTTCACGCCGCCGTTCAACACGTCCCGGCAGGTGTCCTCGCCCAGCTTCACCCACGAGCACTGGATGTTGTCGATCAGGCCGTGCAGCAGGATCCGCGCCAGCGCGTGCACCGCCCGGTTCTCGCGCTTCGTCGGGCCAGGGCGGGACAGCCCCGCCAGATAAATCGGTGCGTTCTGGTGGATGAACGGCAGCAGCACGAACTCGGTGAACCCGCGCCGCCCGGTCTTCTCCAGCGCCCGCCGCTGCAGGTCGGCGATCAGCTTGATGTGCCCGACCCAGTGGGCGGGCGTGTCGACGTGCCCGTACATCATCGTCGAGGTCGTCGGGATCCCCAGCTCGTGCGCCGTGGACACCACCTCGATCCAGCTCGACGTCGGCAGCTTGCCCTTGGTGAGCACCCACCGCACGTCGTCGTCCAGGATCTCCGCCGCCGTGCCCGGCAGGGAGTCCACACCGGACTCGTGCGCGCGCGTCAGCCAGTCCCGGATGGACATGTTCGTCCGGGACGCGCCGTTCACGACCTCCATCGGGCTGTAGGAGTGCAGGTGGATGTCCGGCTGCCGCCGCTTCACCTCGGCCGCCAGGTCGAAGTACGCCGTGCCGGGCATGTCCGGGTGGATGCCGCCCTGCATGCAGATCTCCGTCGCCCCGGCCTCCCACGCCTGATCGACGCGGTCGCCGACCTGCGACAGCGACAGCGTGTAGGCGTCGGCGTCCGTGCGACGCTGCGCGAACGCGCAGAACCGGCAGCCGGTGTAGCAGACGTTGGTGAAGTTGATGTTCCGCGTGACCACGAACGTGACGTCGTCGCCGTTGACGTCCCGGCGCAGCCCGTCCGCCAGCGAGGCGAGCGCCTCCAGCTCGGCGCCGTCCGCGTGCAACAACGCGAGAGCGTCCGCATCGGACAGACCGGCCGGGTCGCGTTCCGCGCGGCGCAACGCTTCCGCGATGTCGGTGTCCATCCGGCGCGGCGCGGTCGGAACCTGCGAAGCGAGTTCATTCCAGTCGCCGTACACGGAGTCGAAGTCGCTGCGCCGGTCCTCGGTGCGGCCGGTGGTGTCGACCTCGACGTGCAGGTCGGTGCGCCCGGTGCCGGCCTGGTCCTGCCAGCCGCCGTCCGGCTCCTGCCACGGGCGGCCCTCCAGGACCGCGTCCTCCCGCGCCAGGCCGGTCTCCGGATCGGCCAGCGCGGCGACGTGCCCGGCGACGCGCGGATCCAGCCACGGCTCACCGGCGAGCAGGTACTCGGGGTAGATCGTCAGCCGCTCGCGCAGCGTGTAACCGGCCTTCTCGGTCTGCCGGGCCAGCTCGTCGATCTGCGGCCAGGCGCGCTCGGGGTTGACGTGGTCGGGCGTGAGCGGCGAAACCCCGCCCCAGTCGTCGATCCCGGCGCGCACCATGAGGTCGTACTGGCTGCCGATCAGGTTCGGCGGCGCCTGGATGCGCATCTTCGGGCCGAACACGAGCCGCGCGACGGCGATCGTCGCGGCCAGCTCCTGCAGGTCGGCGTCCGGCGTGGCGCGCATCTTGGTGTCCGGCTTGGCGCGGAAGTTCTGCACGATGACTTCCTGGATGCCGCCGTACTGGCGCGCCACCTTGCGGATCGCGAACAGGGCGTCCGCGCGCTCTTCGTAGTTCTCGCCGATGCCGATCAGGATGCCGGTGGTGAACGGCACGGACGTCCGGCCGGCGTCCTCCAGCACCCGCAGCCGCACTGCCGGGTCCTTGTCCGGCGAGCCGTAGTGCGGGCCGCCGCGCTCGCTCCACAGCCGGGTCGCGGTGGTCTCCAGCATCATGCCCATCGACGGCGCGACCGGCTTGAGGCGCTGCAGGTCCTGCCAGGTCATGACGCCGGGGTTGAGGTGCGGCAGCAGACCGGTCTGCTCCAGCACCAGGATCGCCATCGCGCGCACGTAGGACAGCGTGTCGTCGTAGCCGTGCGCGTCCAGCCACTCGCGGGCCTGCTTCCAGCGGTCCTCGGGGCGGTCGCCGAGGGTGAACAGGGCTTCCTTGCAGCCCATCGCGGCGCCCTGCCGCGCGATCTCCAGCACCTCGTCCGGCGACAGGAACGGGGCGTCCAGTTTGCCCGGAACCGTCGCGAAAGTGCAGTACCCGCAGCGGTCGCGGCACAGCCGGGTGAGCGGGATGAACACCTTGCGGCTGTAGGTGATGACGCCTTCGCGGCCGGCTTCGGCCAGTCCGGCGTCGCGGATGCGGGAGGCGTGCTCGGACAGCGTTTCGAGGTCTTCGTCGCGCGCGTGCAACAGCACGGTCGCCTCGGTGATGTCGAGGGTCTTGCCGTCGCGGGCACGGGCCAGCGCGCGGCGCATCGCGGAGGCGGTGGGAGCGGATGCCATACCGGAAACGCTAGGACCGGCCCGCCCGCGGTGCCAGGACCAGACCGCGCAAGATCGGCCACACCGGGTGGCGGGAACCCTGTTTCCGCTGCTCACCACGGCCGTGGTCGTTGCGCCGCGGCCGGTGCGGGCGTATTACCTAAAGTGTGGCTTCGGTGATCGGCAAGCGGGTCGGCGGCAAGACCTACTACTACCTCGCGCACACCGGGCGGGTGAACGGCGCGCCGCGGATCACGTCGCAGCGTTATCTCGGCACCGCCGAAGACATCGCAGCAGCTCTGGACGGTGCAGCCGGTTCACCCGACGGTACGCGGCACTTGGCTTTCGGTGACGTCGCCGCCGTCTGGTCCACCCTGGAGCGGCTCCAGGTGCGCTCGGCGATCGACGACGTGCTCGGCTCGCGCAAGGCGAAAGTGTCGATCGGGACGTACTTCGCGTTGTCGGTGCTGCACCGCGCGACCGCGCCGGGCACGGATCTGGCGCAGTGGTGGGCGGACAGCGCGGCGAGCCGGTTCGTGCGGCCACGGATCGCCGCGGCCGCCGTGCAGGACGACGAGTTCTGGCGCGCCACGCGGCGGCTGACGCGGGCGCAGCTGGAGCGGATCGAGGAGGCGGTGTCCGCGCGCGTGCGGGAACACCTGCCGGAGCCGATCCTGCTCGCGGTGGACGTGCCGAACTTCGCGACCTACGCGGAATCGGAAACCGCGGCGGCCTCCCCGGCCGGGTTGAGCACGGTGGTCACGCGGGACGGCGCGATCCCGCTGGCGTCGAGCGTGTACCGGCGGGAGGGCGCGGTCCCGTTCGGGGTGTCGGCCGACCGGCTGGCGTCGCGGGTGGCCGGCCCGGTGACGCTGGTGTTCGAGACGGGCCAGCACGCGCAGCTCGACCTCGACGACGGCAGGCACTTCGTCGGCGCGTTGCCGCTGGGCGACTACCCCGAGCTGCTGGCGCGCCCGGCGTCGGCGCGCCGGTCGGTCGGCCCGGACCGCTTCGCCGGGGTGACGGCCCTCGACACGCACGCCGTGGTGTCCGGCACGACCCGGCGGGTGGTGCTCACGCACTCGGCGAAGCTGCACGCCGCGCAGGCGCGGGGGTTCGCCCAGGCGTTGAGCAGCGCCACACGGCAGCTCGACGGTCTCGCCCTGGCGCTGGCGGCGGGCACCAACCGACGGCCCCGCGAGCAGGTGCTGACCGAGATCGCGCGGATCACCCGGGTGCGGTGGGTCGACCGCGTGCTGTCCACGCGGCTGACCGGCACGCGCCCGGCCGAGCTGCGGCTGGAGTGGCGGGTCGACGAGAACGCCCGGTCGCGCCTGGACGAGGAGTACTTCGGCAAGCAGCTGCTCGTGACCGACCACGACTGGCCGGTCGCCGACGTGATCACCGCGTACCGGGCGCGCTACCACCTGGACTCGACGTTCCGGCAGCTCAACGGCCCGTTCGTGGCCGCGTCCGCGCCGCGGCGGCACTGGACCGAGCACCGGATCGCGGTGCACTCGCTGGTGAGCGTGCTGGCGACGGCGGTGACGCACGTGATGCGGCAGGAGGCCGACCGGGCCGGGCTGGACCTGTCCGTGCGTGAGCTGCTGGACCTGCTGTCCCGCATCGGGGAGACGGTGCTGCGGTACCCGTCGACCGGCGGCCGTCCGCGCACCCGGCGGCTGCTGACCTGCCGGGACGCGGTGCAGCAGAAGCTGTTCGACCTGTTCGGCCTGGACGCCTACGCGCCCTGAGCCGGGGACTCACTCCTCGGTCAGCAGGTGCTTCTCGCGGACCGCGGGCAGCGACAGCGAGCGGTAGCCGGCCTTGTCGAACAGCACGGTGACCTTCTCGGCCTCCCGGCGTACGACCTGGCCGGTGCCCCACTCCGCGTGGCGCACCGACGCGCCCGGCTGGAACTCGCCGTCGGACGGGGTCAGCTCGGCCGCCGTGCCCGCGTCGCAGGTGTCGCAGAACCCGCACGGTTCGTCCAGCGTCTCGCCGAAGTAGCCGAGCAGGAACTGGCGTCGGCACGCGGACGTCTCGGCGTACTCGCGCATCACCTCGACGCGGGACCGGTCGAGCTTCTTGCGCTGCTCGGACACCTCGGCGGCGCGCTCGGTCGCCTCCTCCGGGTCGGTGTCGGCGTAGCTGAACTTCCCCTGCCCGGTCTCCTCGACCAGGCCGGTCTGCTCCAGCAGGTTCAGGTTGTTCATCGCCCGGCGGTGCGACTGGTCCACCTCGCCGTCGATCTCCTGCGGGCTGGCCGGGCCGTCCTGCTCGCGCAGGGACTCGGCGAGCTCGGCGATGCCCTCGTCGTCGAAGCGCCGCGCGGTGAGGAACTTCTGCAGGCTCAGGTCCTCCGGCCGGTAGAACAGCAGCGCGTCGGCGCGCTCGCCGTCCCGGCCGGCGCGGCCGATCTGCTGGTAGTACGAGTCGACCGACTCGGGCACCGACGCGTGCACGACGAACCGCACGTTCGGCTTGTCGATGCCCATGCCGAACGCCGACGTGGCGACGACGACGTCCACCCGGTCGGCGAGGAAGTCTTCGTGCACGCGTTTGCGGTCGGCCGCCTTCATCCCGGCGTGGTAGGCCACCGCGCCCAGTTCCTCGGCGTAGCGTTCGCTGTCCTTGCGCGTCGCGGCGTACACGAGGCCGGGCTTCTCCGCGTCCCGCACCCACTTCAGCAGGGCGGCGCGCTTGTCCTCCTCGGTGGTGGCGCGGTGCACCGCGAGGTGGAGGTTCGGCCGGTCGAACCCGGACACCACGCGCACCGGGTCGCGCAGGCCGAGGTGGGAGACGATGTCGTCCCGCACCGGCCCGCCCGCGGTCGCGGTCAGCGCCAGCACGCGCGGGTGCCCGAGCCGCTCGATGGCGTGCCCGAGCCGGAGGTAGTCCGGCCGGAAGTCGTGGCCCCACGCGGACACGCAGTGCGCCTCGTCGACGACGAACAGGCTCGGCCGGATCTCGTCGAGCTGCTCCAGCACCTCGTCCTTGGCCAGCTGCTCCGGCGCGAGGAACAGGTACTCGGCGTCGCCGCGGGTGACCGCGTCCCAGGCCTTGTTCGTGGTGCGCGCGGGCTGCGCGGAGTTGACCGCGACCGCGTCCGGGGCGTCGCTGTCCTCGATCTGCCCCACCTGGTCCCGCTGCAACGCGGTCAGCGGCGACACGACGAGCGTCGGCCCGTCCATCAGCAGCGCGGGGATCTGGTAGATCGCGGACTTGCCGGACCCGGTCGGCATGACGGCGAGCACGTCGTGCCCGTCGAGCAGGGCTGCCATCGCGGTCAGCTGGTCGTCGCGCAGTTCCGCCCAGCCGAAGGTGTCGCGTGCGGTCCGGCGGAGTTCGTCGTGTCTGGACACCGGCGGGGTGTTCCCCCATCCGTGGGGCGGAAACGTCGTAGGCTGCGGGCATGCTGGAGGCCTACACCGCACGGGACGAGACCGAGAACGCCGATGTGGCGCGGATCCAGGAGGTGCTGGCCACCGCGGCGGACCCGTTCTCGCGGGAGATTCCCTTGCACGTCACCGGTTCCGCCGTGATCGTGCACCCGGAGAGCCGCCGCGTGCTGCTGCGGTGGCACCAGCGTCAGCAGGCGTGGCTGCAGGTCGGCGGGCACGGCGACCCGGGTGAGACGGACCCGCTGGTGATCGCGCTGCGCGAAGGGCGCGAGGAGACCGGGCTGACCGATCTGCGGCCGTGGCCGACCGCGGACCTGCTGCACGCGGTGGTCGTCCCGGTGCCCGCGAAGGGCGCCGAGCCCGCGCACGAACACGCGGACCTGCGGTACGTGCTGGCGACCGGGCAGCCGGAAGCGGCGCGGCCGGAGAAGCCGGACGCGCCGCTGAAGTGGCTCCCGCTCGACGAAGCGATCGACGCCGTCTCGGAGGACAACCTGCGCGAGACGCTGCGCCGCGTTCAGGAGCGGCTCTAGGTGTGTTTTTGGTCAGGTTGGTTCGGGGGTGTGGCCGCCGATGCCGATGTCGTGTTCGGCGAACCAGGCGTGGGCGCGGCGCAGGTGATGGCTTTCTCGTCGGGCAGGGTTTCGGTGCAGGCCAGGCGGGAGTGGTCGTCGGGGATGCGGCCGAGCTTTGCGACATCGACGTGGATCAGCTCGCCCCGGCGGTCGCCTTGGTAGCGGCGGATCGGCTCGCCGGTGGCCCGATCACACGGTGGGGGTCAATGGCGCGTTCCGGTGCGCCATCGAGGACCTCCTGGTGATCGGCGTTGTTGCCGCAAGCCACACCGAACCCGGAGGCCTCACCCCTGTCAAGACCGTCCTCAGCGTGTCAGCCAGTCACCAACGTCCCCGGACAGCGGATCTAGGAACGTCCCCGGTGCGGGGTCTGGTCGGCGACGCCGTGGCGCAGCGGGGTGTTCGGCTCGGCCGCCGTCTGCTGCTTGGCGGGTGAGCCGCCGGCGTGGCCGGTCACCTCGGGGATCTTGGTGTGCTCGCCGTGCGACGGCTCGGCGCCCTCGTGGAGCTGGCGCTTGCGCACGCGCATCAGCTCCAGCACCGGCAGCCGGTTGGCGTGCTTCAGCTCGTAGGACATCAGCTGGTCGAGCTGCTCCTCGTCGAGCGACCGGATGCGGTGCTGCAGCGAGGCCAGTGGCAGCTCGTCGTACTCGGGCAGCGGTAGTTCGGACATGTGCCAAGGCCTACCCGGGCGGCGGCCGGGCAAACGGTTGGACCCGGCCGGGCCGGGTATGCGCCGGGGGAGAGGAGGACGTCATGACCAACGCCCTGCGCATGGTGCAGACCCACCCCGCCGGCCTCGGCGGCCTCGACCCGGAGGCCATCGCCGCGTGCCTGCAGGAGTGCGTGTCCTGCGCCCAGACCTGCACGGCCTGTGCCGACGCCTGCCTGTCCGAACCGGATCCGGCCCCGATGGTGCGGTGCATCAAGCTCGACCAGGACTGCGCCGCCGTGTGCGCCGCGACCGCGCAGGTGCTGTCCCGCCGCGGCGACCCCGCCGGGATCGTCTCCGAGCTGCTCGCGCTGTGCGAGAAGGCCTGCCGGGCGTGCGCCGAGGAGTGCGAGAAGCACGCCGGGCACCACGAGCACTGCGCGGTGTGCGCCGAGGCCTGCCGCAGCTGCGAGGACGCCTGCCAGCAGCTGCGCCAGCACCTAGGCTGACAGCCACACGGCGGAGTCGGGGGCGAGTTCGTCCGCCGGTTCGGCGCTGGCCAGCAGGATCTTCCGGTGCGGCGGCAGCGCGATCGGCTCCGAGCCGAGGTTGACCACGCACACCACCCCCGGCTCGCGCCGGAACGCCAGCACGTCCGGCGCACTGTCCAACCACGACAGTTCCCCGTCCCCGAGTGCGGGGTGTTCCTTGCGGATCCGCAGCGCGTCCCGGTAGAGGCACAGCGTGGAGCCCGGGTCGTCCTCCTGCGCGGTGACCGTCTTCGCGGCCCAGTGCGGGGGCTGCGGCAGCCACGGCGTGCCGGCCGAGAACCCGAACGGCGGCGCCGAGCCGGACCACGGCAGCGGCACGCGGCAGCCGTCGCGGCCGCGCTTGGTGTGCCCGGACCGCTCCCACGTCGGGTCCTGCAGCACCTCCTCCGGCAGGTCTTCGACCTCCTCCAGCCCCAGCTCCTCGCCCTGGTAGAGGTACGCGCCGCCGGGCAGCGCGAGCATCAGCAGCAACGCGGCCCGCGCCCGCGGCAGCCCGCCGCCGTACCGGGTGACGTGCCGTTTGACGTCGTGGTTGGACAGCACCCAGGTGGCAGGCGCGCCCACCGCGGCGAGCGCGGCGATGCTGGAGTCGATCACCGACCGCAGCTTCCCCGCGTCCCACGGGCAGCGCAGGAAGTCGAAGTTGAACGCGGTGTGCAGCTCGTCCGGCCGCACGTACCGGGCCAGCCGCTGAGGGCTGTCCACCCACGCTTCGGCCACGAAGATCCGGTCGTCGCCGTAGTGGCGGGCGAGCTCGCGCCAGGACCGGAAGATCTCGTGCACGCCGGGCCGGTCCCAGTGCGGGTGGTCGCTGCGGTCCGGCGGCTCGACCAGGCCCTCGTGGTCCAGGCCGAGGTCGGGCAGCGCCGGGTCCTTGACCATGCCGTGCGCGACGTCGATGCGGAACCCGTCCACCCCGCGGTCGAGCCAGAACCGCAGGACGTCCAGGAACTCCGCGCGCACCTCCGGGTGGTCCCAGTTCAGGTCCGGTTGCGTGCTGTCGAACAGGTGCAGGTACCACTGGCCGTCGCCGGCCCGGCTCCACGCGGACCCGCCGAAGACGCTGCGCCAGTCGTTGGGCTCGTCGCGGAACACGTACCGCTCCCGCTCCGGCGAGCCGCGCCCGGCGGCCAGCGCGGCCTGGAACCACGGGTGCCGGTCGCTGGTGTGGTTGGGCACGATGTCGACGATGATCCGCAGGCCGTGCCGGTGCGCCTCGGCGATCAGGGCCTCGGCGTCGGCGAGCGTGCCGAACACCGGGTCGATGTCGCGGTAGTCGGCCACGTCGTAGCCGCCGTCGGCCATCGGCGACGGGTACCACGGGGTGATCCAGAGCGCGTCCACGCCGAGGCCGGACAGGTAGGGGAGTTTCGCGCGGAGGCCGGCCAGGTCCCCGACACCGTCGCCGGTGCCGTCCGCGAAGCTGCGGATGTAGACCTGGTAGATGACGGCGTCCCGCCACCACTGGCCGCTCACGTCTGCGGCAGGTCGTGGACCCAGGACACCAGGTGGATCAGCGCGTCGATCTGCCCGCACGGATCCGGGTCCCCCGCGATGAACTCCAGCTGCGCCGCCAGCCCCGCGCTGTCCTGGTTGAGCTCGGCGAGCACGGCGCGCAGGACGGCCCGCAGCGCCGGCTGGAGGTCGTCGATCGGGACGGCCTCGTCGGTCTCGTCGGACAGCGCGATGGTGAACAGGTCCGCGCCCTCCGGTGCGGCGCGGGCCCGCACTTCGCGGGCGATCACCGTGACCAGCTCCGCGCACAGGGGCCGGAGCAGGCCGGCGTCCGGCGCGTCGGCGCCGATCATCCTGGGCAGCACGCGGGACACGGAGTCCAGGTCTTCCCGGTCGAGGCCGTCCACGAGCTGATCGGCCAGGCGCCGCACGTCTCGCTGGGTGTTTTCGTGGCTCATCGGAAGCGAGGATTCCCCTGCCCGGAGGTGCCGAAACTCACGGCCAGCGCTGGGCGGCCGGACGACCCAGCGGCGGGCTGGACGGGCTGCGCGCGACCGCGACGTCCGCGCCGCCGTGCCAGTCCACGCCGAGACCGCGCAGCGTCACCGCGCGGCTGATGTCGGACGGCGACACGATCCCGACGAGCCGGTCGGCGTCGAACACCAGGGCCCGGCCGTCGGCGCACCCGGACATCCGCGGCAGCAACGCCAGCAGCGGCTCGTCCGGGGTGGCGCGCGGGATTTCCGTTGGCGGGCAGGCGATTTCTCCGAGCAGGGTGTTCGGGCGCTGCTCCGGCGGGACGGCCCGCATGCGGGTCAGCGTCACCAGCCCGGCGAACCGGCCGACCGGGTCGACGAGCGGGTAGGCCGAGTGCTGGCGCAGCATGGCGTTGTCCCGCAGGAAGGTCGCCACGGTGGTGGCGGCGGGCGCGGTGGCCGGGCGCATGGTCATCACGTCCCGCACCCGCATCGCGGCGAGGCTGGTGCCGAGTTCGGCGTCGCGTTCCTCGGCCAGCGCCAGGTTGACGATGAACAGGCCGACCAGCAACGGCCACACGCCGAGCCCGATCGGCCCGCGGAGCAGGGTCGCCACGCCGAGTGCGCACACGGCGAAGCCGAGGACGCGGGCGGCGCGTGCGCTGCCGAGCGTGGCGCGGTGCCGGTCGTTCCACGCCGCCCACAGGATCGACCGCAGCACGCGGCAACCGTCCAGTGGCGCCACCGGGATCAGGTTGAACACACCCAGCACGAGGTTCAGCACCGCGAGGTAGCCGAGCACCGCGCCGGACAGCGAATCGCCGATCGGCGACGTCATCCAGGTGGCGAAGCCGAAGATCGCCGCCAGCAGCAGGCTCATCAGCGGCCCGGCGAACGCCACGCGGAACTCCACGCCGGGCGACCGCGGTTCGCCGCGCAGCCGCGTGACGCCGCCGAGCGACCACAGGGTCACCTCGCGGACCTCGAGTCCCGATCGCCGCGCGACGAGTGCGTGCGGGAGTTCGTGGGCGCACAGCGACACCACGAACAGCGCGGCGGTGATCAGGCTCGCCACGATGTAGGCGAACACCCCCTGCACCGGCGCGAGCGGCGCCCACTGGGTGAACGGCAGTGCCACGACCAGCACCCCGGCCATCGCGAAGACACTCCAATGCAGACCCACCCGGATGCCTTCGAACCGGCCCAGCCACACGGTCGTCGCCATCGCCCACTCCCCTCTCGCGCGTAAGTCCCCGTGACACCTCTACCCGCGTTGATCCTCCGTTGAACGTTTCGCCCGGCACGGTTTGGTTTCGGCGCGGAACGGGAAAGCTGAACCAGTACGACCGGCGTCAGACAGGGGACCGGCGAAGATGGACGTGTCACGGAACAGCGAGGTGGCGGCCAGCTGCGGCGGGCTGGCGGAACAGGCCCAGCTGGCGACGCGCGGCTTGTACCACCGCGCCTCCGGGGTGGGCGGCGAAACCGGCATCGACGGCGCCGCGGAGATCTACCAGGTGCTCGGATCGCTCAAGTTGCTCTCCCAGAACGTCGCGCGCAGCCTGCCCGAACTGGGCACGTGGCTGGAACGGCAGCTGTGGCTGGGGAACCTGGACGTGCCGGGTGATCAGGGCGGGTACGAAACGCTGATCACGTCGGTCTTCGACGCCACGGCCGCGCTGGCCAGGGCGCAGGAGGTCACGGTGCGGCTGTGCCAGGAGCTCGCCACCGCGCAGGCCGCGGCCAAGGAGCTCTCGTATTGACCCCGCGCGAGGACGCCATCGGGCTGCGCCGGGTGGAGGACCTCGACCCGCTGATCGACCGCATCGGCGACGCGCGTTTCGTCCTGCTGGGGGAGGCCTCGCACGGCACCGCCGACTTCTACCGGTGGCGCGCGGAGATCACCAAGCGGCTGATCGTGGAGCGGGGCTTTTCGTTCGTCGCCGTGGAGGGCGACTGGCCGGACTGCCACCGCGTGCACTGCTGCGTGGCCGGCGGGCGCGGTGATCCGGAGGCGGTGCTGTCCGGTTTCGACCGGTGGCCGCGCTGGATGTGGGCCAACGACGACGTGGTGGAATTCGCCCGGTGGCTGACGGCGTACAACGCGGCGCGGTTCGGCGACCGCCCGGTGGGTTTCCATGGTCTGGACGTCTACAGCCTGTGGGATTCGCTGCGGGAGATCCTGGGGTACCTGCGCGAGCACCAGCCGGGCCAGGTGGAGACGGCGCTTTCCGCGATGCGCTGCTTCGAGCCGTTCGCCGAGGACCCGCACGACTACGCGTACTCGACGCGGCTCGTGCCGGAAAACTGCGAAAGCGACGTGCTGCGGCTGCTCGCTTCGCTGCGGGAGACCGGCGACGTGCCCGGCTTGGACGCCGGTTTCGTGGCGCGGCAGAACGCCGAGGTGGTCGCCGGGGCGGAGCGCTACTACCGGACGATGGTCCGCGGTGACGTCGAATCGTGGAACGTGCGGGACGAGCACATGACCGACACGCTCGACCGGCTGCTGGAGGCGTACGGCCCGTCGGCGAAGGCCGTGGTGTGGGCGCACAACACGCACATCGGCGACGCGCGGGCGACGGACATGGCCGCGGCCGGGATGCTGAACGTGGGGCAGCTGGTGCGGGAACGCCACCCCGGCGAGTCGTTCACGGTGGGCTTCGGCACGCACCGGGGCACGGTGATGGCCGGCTCGCGGTGGGGCGCGCCCCCGGAGGACATGCCGGTGCCGCCCGCACGGGAGGACAGCCTGGAGTCGATGCTGCACGCGGCCGTCCCCGACGCCGATTCGCTCTTCCTGCTCGACGAGGTGGGCGAGTGGGCCTCGCAAGTGCGGGGACACCGAGCGGTCGGCGTGGTGTACGACCCGCGATTGGAGTGGCGGGGGAATTACGTGCCGACGATGCTTCCGCGCCGGTACGACGCGTTCTTGTTCTGTGATTTCTCCAGCGCCGTGGTGCCTCTGCACGCCCCGGTAGGGGTTTCTTAGGATTCCCATCCGCACGCCGGCAACGCAAAGGAACCACTCCACGAGGCAGTCCCCTCCCGCAACCCGATCCCCAGCCAAATCGGTTGCCGAGCAGTCGGGTCAAGGTACTCTTTCCCGCCTTGACGCGACTTCTCGGCAACCGAACACTGAGAGATCGGGTTCGGGAGGGGCAAATCCGGGCGTAGCGAAGCGAAGCCGGCGCAGTAGATACCCGCGTAGCGGCAGGCGCCTAAGGCCGCCGAGGAGCAGGCAACTCCGGCAGTGGAGTGTGCGCCCGGCAGTTGGTGCACACCAGCAGGGTCGCCAGCGGCTCATCCGCCTCGTTGACGAGCTTGGCGATGCGCAGGGCGGAGTAACCGCATTCTTCGCACGGCACGGGTGGCGCCGCGCGGTCCGGGGCTATCAGTATCCGGGTTGCCGGTTTGGGCTGGCTGAGGGTCATGACTGCTTCCGCGACTCGAGGATGCCGGGGTTCAGCCGGGGTCGGCCCCCGGCGTGTTCGGTTGTGCTCGCCGCTGCCTCGACCGCCGCTCGTGCGGCGGTGCGCAGGTCCTGCCCCCGCGACAACGCGCAGGTCAGGGTCGCGACCAGGGCATCTCCCGCACCGGTGGTGTCGACGACGTGCGCGTCGCCGTGCGGGAGGAACTCGTAGCCGGCCCGGCTGACGAACACGTTGCCGTGGCCGGCCACCTCAAGTACTGCCAAGTCGAGCCCGTGCGCGAGCAGCGTAACGCCCGCTTTGACCCCTTCGGCCACATTTCCGACGGGCTGTCCGGTGAGAATTTCCGCTTCCCTGGCGTCGGCGCGGAGGACGTCGGCGCACGCCAGCACCTCTTTGTCCGCGGGCACGCCGTCCAGCACCACCCGGGCGCCGGCTTCGCGGGCGAGCCGGGCCGCGGCCATCACCGTGCGGGCCGGTTGCTGCAATTGGACGATGACCGATGACGCGTCCCGGAGCAGTGCGGCCGAGGAGAGCACGTCGTGTTCTGCCACCTGGACGTCTTCGGGGATGTCCTCCAGGTAGCGCCACTGGCCGTGGTCGTCGACGACGTTCACGATGAGCGCCGAGCGGGCGTGTTCCCGCACCACACAGTGCGAGACGTCGATGCCGTCGCCGGCGGCGTGGGCCAGCAGGTCGTGCCCGGCGCGGTCGTCGCCGACCACCGCGAGCAACGCGACCGGCACACCGAGCTGGGCGACGCCGACGGCCTGGTTCGCGCCCTTCCCGCCGAGGATCTCATCGCGGGAGCGCACCGCGGCCGACGTCCCGGCCTCCGGGGCGTCACCCACGCGCAGGACGAGGTCACGGGCGATCTGCCCGACCACGACCACCTCTGGTGTCACGGCGGGAGCAGTACCCGATACCGATTCGCACTAATCAACCCGAACGGGCGGCACCCGTTCGCGACGCGCTGGCCTGCGCTTTCCGGCCCGTCAGGGCGCGACGGCGACCTCGCCGGTGAGAGCGCCTTCCAGCGGCTGCGTCGTCTGTTCGTCCTCGGGCCGCGCGTGCCGGCCGCGGGCGGCGTGCCTGGCTTCGGTGACGAGAGCCGGACCGCCCCACTTCAGGTCCGTGCCCGCGTCGTCGATGCGGTGCCTGCCCATGGTTTCCCTCCCCGATCGAGCGCTGACGCCGGGATACCCCCTGGCCGTTCCGCATACACCTCCCCCTCACGGGTGGTCAGCGGCGGCGTTTCCGCACGGTGGCGGCGAAGGTCGCGGCGGTGACGAAGCCGTAGGCGACGTGCGGGACCACGTCGCTGGCCCAGTCGGCGAAGCTCCAGCGGCGCGGGTCGGTGATGCGCAGAACGGTCATCGGTCCGTTGGCGGCGACCAGCGCGGCGCCGGTCGCCGCGAGGCCGCCGGTGACCGTGCCGGGCCGCCAGCCCGCGCCGTGCGCCGCCCCGTAGGCGGCGCCGACCGCAGTCCCGGTGAGCAGTCCGAGCAGCGCTCCGATGCCGCTCGCCCGAGCCTGTTTCCGCTGCTCGTCGCCGGGGATCTCGACGCCGACGGCGTGCGCGACCTTCTCGACAGTCTGCTCCGGGGTCGAGCTCGCCGGCCGCCCCCGGACGGCCATGTCGACGTAGGTCACGGCGTTGAGGGCGGTGGCCCCGGCCGCCCCGGCGGCGGCGCCCCGCAGGATCGAAGACAGCATTCCGGGCGGATACCCGGCGGCTGGGCGGGCAACCTCTAGGATCGGGTCATGTCCCGGCCGACGACCTTCACCGAGCGTGCCCGCCGGGAGCAGATCATCGAGTGCACCATCGACCTCATCTCGACCAAGGGCTACCGCGGCACGTCGCTGTCCGCGATCGCCGAGGCGGCCGGGATCTCGAAGGCCGCGGTGCTGTACCACTTCTCGTCGAAGGAGAACCTCGCGCAGGCGGCGCTGGAGCAGGTGTTCGAGCAGTTCGGCGACTACGTCCGGGCCAGGGTCGACCGCCAGCCCGACGCCACGTCCGCGGTCACCGCCTACGTGCGCGCCATGATCAGCTACCAGTCGGCCCACCGGCGGCACGTCCGGCTCATCACCGAGGTGCTGCTCGACGACGCGAACGGGACGAAGCTCAAGGCGCCCGGCTCGCACGACGCCGGCGGCCGCTGGCAAGGGCTGGCCGCCCTGCTGGAGGACGGCCAGCGCGCCGGGGAGCTGCGCGAATTCGACACCACGACGGTCGCGCTGGCGATCGGCGGCGCGATCGACGGTGTGGTGTCGCACTGGCTCGCGCACCCGGAACTGGACCTGGACGCGGCCGCCGACGAGGTGGAGCGCTTCGTGCTGGCGGCGATCACCTAACGCCGCGCGAAGGCCGGCGCGTGTTCCGGCCGGACGCCGATCCCGCCGAGGTAGGCCGAGACCACCGCGAGGAGCGGGAACCGCTGCACCGCGCGCAGCGGGGGCGGCACGCGGGTCAGGGTGCCCTCGAGTGCCGGCTTCAGCAGCATCTCGTGCTCGCCCAGCTGCGCCCGCTGTGCCACCCGCGTCGGCCACTCGCGTCGCTTTTGGACCTTCGCCAGATCCTGTGTGGACACCCGGCCCTCGGACAACGGGCCGGCGAGGATCCGGGCGGCCGCGACGGCGTCCTGGACCGCCAGGTTCACGCCCACCCCACCGACCGGTGACATGGTGTGCGCGGCGTCGCCGAGGCACAGCAGACCGTCCACATGCCACTGCGGCAGCCGGCCCATCGAGGTTTCCAGCAGCTTGACGTCGTCCCACGACCGGATCTCGGCCAGCACCTCACTGTCCCAGCCGAACAGTTCCGCGAGCCGCCCGCGGAACCAGTCGAGGCCGCGGGCACGCAGCCGGGCGTCCTCGCCCTTCGGGATGAGGTACGAGGTCTGGTGGTAGTCGCCGCGGTCCATCGTCACCGCGACCTGCCCGTTGCCGAACACGCCGAACACCCGGCCGTCGCGTTCGTCGTGCGGGGGCGCGGGAATCCGCACCTGCCACACGTCCATCGGCAGCGGGAACTCGTCGGGCTGCAGCCCGGCAGCCTGGCGCACCACCGAATCCCGCCCGTCGCAGGCGACCACGAGGTCCGCGGACAGCTCGCCCTCGCCGTCGGAGTCCCGGTAGGTCACCCCGGTCACGCGGCCGTCCGTCCTGCGCAGACCGGTCACCTCGGTGCCCATCCGCAGGTCCAGCGGTTCGGCGGCGGCCAGCAGGTCGAGGAAGTCCCACTGCGGGACCATCCGGATGTGCTTGTGCCGTCCGGGCAGGCGGCCGAAGTTCGCCGCGACCACGGTTTCCCCGGCCACCCGCATCCGCATCTCGGTCAGTTCCGGGCCGGGCAGCTCGGCGAACTTCCGGCCCAGGCCCAGCTCGTCCAGAAGGCGCAGAGTGGACGGATGAACGGTGTCCCCGCGGAAGTCGCGCAGGAAATCCCGGTGCTTCTCCAGCACGGCCACCTTGACTCCGGCCCTGGCCAGCAGGACGCTGAGCATCACCCCGGCCGGGCCCCCGCCAACAACGCAGCACGTCACGTGTTCCATGCGGACGATGCTAACCGATCGGTCAGGGGTCTGACCGACCGGTTAGGTGTGGGTGATCACGGAACGGGTAGCTGTGTCCGGTATGCCGACTACGTGAGGTGGCGATGGAACGCCTGAACGTGGCGCTGGTGGTGGACAACGAGGCGTTCGGCGGCGCGGAGGTCTACGTCCGGCGGCTGCTGCGGTGCCTGCCGTCGTGGGTCGCGCCGAGCCTCGTCGTGGGGGAGCCGCTCGCCGGCGCGTTCCCGGAGCGTGTGCCGAAGCAGATCGTGGCGTCGGCGGTGCGGAGCGTGTGGGCGCCGCAGGTGGAGAACGCGCTGCGAGCGCTTTCGCCGGAGGTCGTGCACGTCAACCTGGCCGACGCCGGGGCGAACCTGGCCGCCGTGCAGGCCGCGGAGTCGGTGGCGCCGACCGTGGCGACGCTGCACCGGGTCGGTGGCGCGCCGCAGTCGAGCGCGGTCTGGGACTGCTACCGGCGGCTGGCCGGGGCGCTGGCGCCGTCGCGGATCGTCGAGGCGCGGTTGCGGGACCTGGGCACGCCCGCCGAGCGGGTGACGCGCATCCGGCCTGGTGTGGACATCCCGGCCTCGCCGGTCGAGCCGTCGGACCGGACGCCGGCCGTGATCGGCGCGATCGGCGGGGCGACCGGCCCGGACCTGCTGTCCGCGGTGGCGACGCTGCGGCGGCGGGGGCGCGTGGTGCGGGTGCTGGTCGCCGGGGACGGGCGGGACCTGGCGGAGCGGGCGCGGGGCCTGCCGGTGCGGTTCCTGGGGCGGCTGCGGGACGTGAGCGCTTTCCTGCTCGGGCTGGACGTGTTCTGCCTGCCGTCGCGGCGGGACACGTTGTCGCTGGCGGTGCTGGAGGCGATGGCGCACGGGGTGCCGTGCGTGACGACCGCGGTGGGGGAGGTGGTGAACGAACTGGCGGGCGCGGCGATGATCGTCCCACCCGGCGACGGACCGGCACTGGCCGCGGCGGTGGACCGGGTCTGCACGGACATCGCGCTGCGCCGCAAACTCGCCCACGCCGCCCGGGAGAAGGCTGAGCAAGACTTCGACGTGCGTCGCATGGCGGCTGAGACGGCGGACGCCCTGGCGGCGGCGCACAACTTGAGCAGCTCGGCGCGCTGACCACCGCCGGTGGCACTGCCCCCGGCGGGCGGTTGGCTCGCTGCCCGTGCCAATCTGCCGCCGCCACCAGCGGCCAACTCGCGCCAAGCTGACCGACGAGCCGCCCCGGTGCCCACCGCCGCAACGGGGGCGGCGCGCGCCGAGGTGGGTGGCGAAGTCCGTGCGATGCTGGCGCCATGACGATGACCCTCAGTGAGGCGGACTTCGCCGCGCCGATCGACCAGCGCTTCTTCGAGGACTACGAGCCGGGCGCGGTCTACGAGTACGGGCACCTCTCGGTCACCGAGAAGGAGATCCTCGACTTCGCCACCCAGTTCGACCCGCAGCCGATCCACACCCGGCCGGAGTGGGCGAACACCGGGCCGTTCGGCGGGCTCATCGCCAGCGGCTGGCACACGACGGGCCTCATGATGCGCCTGTTCGCCGACCACTACCTCTCCCGCAACGCCAGCCTGGCCTCGCCGGGCGTGGACGAGCTGCGCTGGCCCGCGCCGGTCCGGCCGGGTGACTCGCTGCGGCTGCGTGCCACCGTCGTGTCCGCGCGGGCGTCCCGCTCCAAGCCGGACCGCGGGCTCGTCCACACCCGCGGCGAGCTGCTCAACCAGGACGACCAGGTCGTGTTGAGCCTCGTCGCGATGAATCTCGTCGGCCGCCGTCCCTGAACGGGTTTCGGAACGCTCGCCGGGGCTATCCGGGGGCAATTCGTCCCAAAGGAGTAGTCATGACCGGGCGTTCCGCAACCGCGACCAGGGTCCGCAGACCCGTGCAAACCGCAGCGACCATCGTCGCCGCCGTGTTCCTGCTCGTCGGGATCCTCGGGTTCATCCCGGGGATCACCACGAACTACGACGACCTCACCTTCGCCGGCCACCACTCCGGCGCGATGCTGCTCGGGGTCTTCGCCGTGTCCATCCTGCACAACATCGTGCACCTGCTGTTCGGTGTCGTGGGCCTGGCGCTGGCCCGCACCCCGGGCGGCGCTCGCGGGTTCCTCGTGCTGGGTGGTTTCGTCTACCTGCTGCTGTGGGTCTATGGACTGGTCATCGACCAGGACAGCGGCGCCAACTTCGTGCCGCTGAACAACGCCGACAACTGGCTGCACCTGGGCCTCGGCGTCGGCATGATCGCGCTCGGCTGGGGTCTGACCGCCGTCGAGCGCGGCCGCGAGAACCGCGCGGCCTAGATCCCGGTCAGCTGCGGGATGGTCGCGGTGCGGCCGGCCAGCAGCATGACCAGGGCCTGGATCGGGCCGCGGACCTCCGTGCCCTCGCCCGCGCGCCAGTCGGCGTCCGTCGCGATCAGACGGTGACCCGCCAGGCGTTTGCGGGCGTGGAACGGGAAACCGATCTCCCACAGGTGGTCCGCGGACGCGACCGCCGCCTCGGCCGGCATCGGCAGCCGCCGGCCGAGCGGCATCGCGATGTCCTGCGCGTGGACGTGCACGTCCATCAACGCGTTGTCGAGACTCTGCCGCGGCGCGAGACGGCGCATGCCGACGGCCGTGCGCAGCAGTTCCACCACCTCCGGCGGCGAGAGCCGCGCCGACTCCCGCTTGGTCAGGTCGTAGACCATGCGGTTGAAGTTCCCGCGCGCCCGCAGCGCCGCCTTGAGGACCGTGCCCACTCCGACGTGCGGTGCGAGTGCCACGTGCGTCGCGACGTCGTGGACCGTCCAGCCGTCGCACAGCGACGGGTACGTCCGTTCGACGTCGGTGAGGGTCTCGTAGAGGTCGGCGATCCGCCCGCGTTCCGCGTCGATCGCCAGCCACTTGTCGTTCTGTTCCATGGGAACCTCGCCCGAAAGTGGTAAGATGGTCTGACTAGTTTAGGCAAGTTCTCTGACTATCGTCAAGGAGCCCGCGTGAACACCGGACTGCTGCTCTACATCCCGTACCGCCACCTGGAGAACCGGGTGATGGACGCGATCCGCGCCGCCGGGTTCGAGGTGACGCTCGCGCAGGCGCGGCTGCTGCAGCGGCTCAACCCGGCCGGCAGCAGGCTGACCGAGCTGGCCGAGGCGGCGCAGGTGACGAAGCAGACCGCCGGGTTCCTGGTGGACCAGCTGGAGAAGGCCGGTTACGTGCAGCGGGTGCCGGACCCGCGGGACGGCCGGGCGCGCCTGATCCACGCCACGGACAAGGCCCGCGAGGCGGCGCCCGTCGCGGAGGCCGAGATTGCCCGCATCGAGGCGGAGTGGGAGAAGCACGTGGGCAAGCGCCGGATGGCGCAGCTGCGGGAGACGTTGGAGAAGCTCTGTGAGATCACCGATCCCTACCGCTGAGGCGGCACCGCTGAAACGAGCTCCGTGGCGACGCGGCGCCGGCTCGACGCTGTCACGAAAAGCTCCGCGACGCGGCGTCGGCTCGACGCTGCCACCAGGAACACAGCGGCGCGGCGCGGGCCAGCCGACCCGCATCGTGCCCGTGCGGTTCACCCCCACCGCACCCTCGACGGCCGCGGTCTACCGCGTCACCGGGCCGCAGCCGGCGTTCGTCAACATCCTCCAGGCCCCACGGCATTCCGCGGTGTTCGCGACCATCCCCGCCGGCCTCCGGGAGCGGTTCGCGCGCGAGTTCCCCTGGCGCGGCGAGGCGGACTTCCTCCGGTCCGGCTTCCGGCTGCCGCCCGGCCTGCGCACCCCCGCCGTCTTCCGCATCGACGAGCTGGGCGACGACCGCGTGGCGATGTGGCTGGAAGACGTCCAGTGCGCGGACCTCCCCTGGGACCCGCCCCGGTTCGAGCGCGCCGCGCACCTGCTCGGCCGCTGGGCCGGGCGTCGGCTCGGCGGCCCGCCCGGGCCGGCGCTCCGTATCCTCGCCGAAGGCCGGCTCCACCTGGACGCCATGACCCGCGACGACCAGCGCGCGCTCGCACGCCGGGTGCCGGACCTGCTCGACCGCCTCGACGCGCTGCCGCAGACCCTCGGGCACCACGACGCCTGCCCGCAGAACCTCCTGGTGCCGCGGGACGAGCCGGACACGTTCGTGGTGATCGACGTCGGCTGGCAGTGCCCGCTCCCGGTCGGTTCCGACCTGGGCCAGCTCCTCGTCGGGCTGGCCGACGAGGGCGAGTTGCCGGTCGCCGTCCTGCCCGCGCTGCGCGAGCTGGTCCTCGACGCCTACCGAGACGGCCTGCGCGCCGAGGGCCACGCCATCAGCAGGGACGAAATCGCCTTCGGCTGCGACGCCGCACTGGCGATCCGCAGCGCGTTCCACACGCCACCGGAGCTGTCCGCGTACCTGACGCGGCTCGGCCTCGCGGCTTAGGACTGCGCGTCGGCGGCGGGCGGCTCGGTCTCGTCGTGCTGCCAGAGCGCCGACCACACCAGGCCGCGGTTCTCCGTGCCGCCGGTCCGGGTCGTGCTCTCGGGCTGCTCCGGCCACAGGTTGATGGCGCCGGCCGGAATCCGGTGGGTCGTCATGCGGTTCACGGTATGCACCACGTGTTTCACCCCCGTTGCCGGGACCGCGCAGGTGCGAGTCAGGTCACTAGTCGAAGAACCGGGCGAGGTGCGCCGCGCCCGGCGCCTCCGCCGAACCGTCCTTGACCGGCCGCAGCTCGGCGAAGATGCTGGCCCCGTCACAGCCCGCGTGCAGCGGGAACCAGGTGCGCGGCGAGCCGGGCCTGCGGCAGATGCCCTTGATCGTCTGCACGTCCAGCATTCGCACGTGCGTCGGGTCGGCCACCGCGTTCACGTAGCGCCACCACGGTGACAGCACGTAGGCGATGCCGTCCGGGCGCAGCACCCGGTGCACCTCGTCCACCAGCGGCAGGAAGTCGATCAGGTGCTCCAGGATGTGCACCAGGAACACCCGGTCCGCGCACGAGTCCGCGAACGGCAGCGGCCCGGACAGGTCGGCGACCACGTCCACCTCACCGGTGGTCATCAGGTCCACGCCGAGGTTGCCCGGGTACTGCTTCTGGCCGCCGCAGCCGAGGTCGAGGATCAGCGGGTCCCGCCCGCCGACCCGGACGCGGTCCCACACGCCGAACACCCCGTCCAGCCTCCCGATCAGCTCACGCGCGGTGTCCAGGTGCGCCCGCTCGCCGACCTCGCCGGTCAGGTGCGCGACTCCGCGGTCGAAGCGGACCTCCAGGTCGAGTCCACGCAACCGCTCGTCGTACTTGAACAACTCGTCCGCCGCCCGGCCCAGGAACTCGTCCCGGAGCCGGAGGCGCTGCTGGGAAACGGGCTCGGTCATGATCCTCACGGGGGAACGACGTCGTAGGCTTCGGTGTCCCGGTTCACCACCGTAGTCGGTGACTCCAGGTGCACGGCCCCGGTGGGCAGGATGCCCGCCGCGCCGTACTTGGCGGCGACCTTCATCTGCGCCAGCACGTCCTCGCCGCAGTGCTCCGGCGGCAGTTCCTGCCAGAACTCGAACCCGCCGACGTTGACCAGCGCCTCGCGGTCGAACATCACGCAACCGCCGACCCAGGCGACCTTGTACGCGGTCCACTTCGGACGGTGCCGGACCCGCTCCGACAGGTGGGTCGGGTTGGCCGCGTTGTGCAGGGTCCAGCGCTGCCATTCGCGCGTGCCGGGCGTGATCTGTTCCGGCTCCGGCCTGTCCTCCCACTCTTCGTACGGCTCCAGCTCGTGCGGCCGCCGGTCGTCCAGATAGGACAGTCCGGTGACGGCGTTGCCGACCATCCCGCAGCCCAGCTCGCTGATCGCCGAGTGCAGGCGGGTGATCGCGCCGGGTTCGAGCCACACGTCGTCGTCGAGGAACAAGACGTAGTCCGCTTTGGATTGGTCCAGCAGGTGGTTGCGCTGCTGCGCCAGCCCGCGCCGGGGCAGGTTCCGGCTCAGCTGGACCGGGTGGCCCTGGTGCCGCAGCACCCGGACCATCGCCTCGGCGGCCGGGGACTCGTAGGACGCGTCCCCGTCGGACTGGTCGGCCACGTGCACCGCGAAGTCCGGGAAGTCCTGCGCGGCCAAACCGGAGAGCGTGACGGCGAGTTCGGCGGGGCGGTTGCGGGTGGGGATGAGGACGTCGACCCTCACGCGCCCTCCCCGACCGGCGCGGAAGTGCGGATCTTCTCGATCACCGACGTCGTCGAGTGGTCGGCGACGTACCCGAGCACGCGGACCTCGCCGCCGTAGGACCGCACGGTCGGCGCCTCCGGCAGCATGTTCTCGGTGTAGTCGCCGCCCTTGACGTAGAGCTGCGGCTCCAGCTGCTTCAGCAGCTCGACCGGGGTGTCCTCGTCGAACACCGCCACGTGGTCCACGCAGCTGAGCGCGGACAGCACCGCGGCGCGGTCCTGCGCGGTGTTCACCGGCCGGTCCGGGCCCTTGAGCCGTCGCACGCTCTCGTCGGAGTTGACCGCGACGATCAGCACGTCGCCGAGCCGCTTGGCCTCGTTGAGGTAGGTGATGTGCCCGCGATGCAGCACGTCGAAGCAGCCGTTGGTGAACACCACCCGTCGCCCGGCCTCGCGGTGCGCGGCGACCGCGCGGGCGAGTTCGGCGGCGGGCACCGCGGCCTCACGTTCCCGGCTCAGCGCCAAGGACAGCTGCGCCTGGGTGCAGATCGCGGTGCCGTCCTGGTGCACCACGACGTTCGCCGCCGCCTGCGCCAGCTCCATGCAGCTCGTGGTCGGCAGGTCGGCGGCCCGCGCCAGCACGAGCGCCGCCGCGAACGTGTCGCCGGCGCCGCTGGCCTGGCTTTCCGGCGCGGGATCGGCCCACGTGCGGTAGCCGCGGCCCTCGCCGGTGAGCAGCATCGCGCCGTGCCGGTCCATCGTCACGACCGCGGCCGCGGCGCCGGTCTTGTCGAGCAGTGTCCGCCGCTCGTCCTCGAACAGGCGCGCGCGTTCCTCGCCCGGCTCCGGCAGGTCGGCGCCGAGCAGGTTCGCCGCCTCCGCGGCGTTCGGGGTGACGAGGTCGGGCCGGGCCTGCTGCCAGTGCTCGAAGTCGTGTGCGTCGACGACCAGCAGCGGGATGTCCGCCCGCAGCCGCGCCACCGCGTCCCGCAGCGGTTTGCCGAGGAGGCCGTTGCCGTAGTCGCACACCATCAGCGCGTCCGCGCCGGCGAGCGCCTTTTCCAGTGCCTTGGTGAGGCGGTTGGTCTGCACCGCGGGCAGGTCGTCGCGGTCGCCCTCGTCGAACCGCAGCAGCACCTGGTCGTCGGCGACCACGCGCTGCTTGCTGGTGCTGCGCCGCGACGGCGCGGTGAGCAGGTTCTCGGTGTCGACGCCGTGGGAGTCCAGCAGCGCGGCCAGTTCCCGGCCGGGTTCGTCGTCGCCGACGACGCTGACGAACCGGGCCCGCGCGCCGAGCGCGGCGAGGTTCGCCGCGGTGTTCGCCGCCCCGCCGGGCGACAGGGCGCGCGCGCCCACGTCGACGACGGGCGCCGGGGCCTCGCGGCAGATTCGCTCGCAGTGGCCGGACAGCCACACGTCGAGGATCGCGTCGCCGAGCACCACGACCGTGGGCGCGGTCTCCGACAGCAGCCGGACGAGGTCCGGCGTGATGGGGGCCACGTCCTTGGTCTCGCCTGCCATGTCCACCTCCACTCCTTCTCCTGCTCCACCAGTAGCCGGATCTTGGGCGAACAAACATTTCCGTTTGCTGCCTGCGGAAACGGGCACCTTGAGCGCGTGGTGAATTCCGACGCAGGGCCCGCGGTCGGCCCGATCGAAGCGAAGTGGCCGGACGTGCGCAGGATCGCCGTGCTGCGCGGTGGTGGTCTGGGGGATCTGCTGTTCGCGGTGCCGGCGATGGCCGCGCTGCGGGCGGCCTACCCGGACGCCGAGATCGTGTTGCTGGGCACGGAACTGCACCGTGAGCTGTTCGCCGGGCGCCCGTCGCCGGTGACCGAGGTGCGTCCGATGCCGCCGTACGAGAACGTGCACGAGCCGGCCGGGAAGCCGTTCGACGCGGCGGAGCAGCAGGCCTGGTTCGACGCGCTGAAGCCGGTCGACCTGGCCGTGCAGCTGCACGGCGGCGGGCGCAACTCCAATCCGTTCCTGCGCAGGCTGGAACCGCGGTACCTGGTCGGCGCGCGGACGCCGGACGCCGGGGAGGCCGACCGGTGGCTGCCGTTCCGGTACTACCAGCACGAGGTGCTGCGCGCGCTGGAGGTCGCCGGGCTGGCCGGGGCGCGGCCGGTGGAGCTGGAACCGTCCATCACGGTGACCGACGCCGATCGCGCGGCGGCGGACCAGGTGCTGGAGGGACTGCCGGAGCCGCTGGTCGTGGTGCACCCCGGCGCCGGTGACCCGCGCCGCCGGTGGCCCGCGGAGCGGTTCGCCGAGATCGCGGCCAAGCTCGCGGCGGGCGGGCGCGGTGTGGTGGTGATCGGGGCGCCGGACGAACGTGAACTGGTCGAGCGGGTGGCCGGACTTGCCGGGCCGCCGGTGCGCGCGCTGACGTCGCTGAGCATGTCCGCGCTGGTGGGGGTGCTGGACCGGTGCTCGGCGTTCGCCGGCAACGACAGCGGCCCGCGGCACCTGGCGGCGGCGGTCGGCGCGCCGACGGTCAGCGTCTACTGGATGGGCAACGTGGTGAACGCGGGGCCGCTCGGCCGGTCGCGGCACCGGGTGCTGATCTCGTGGACGGCGAACTGCCCGGTGTGCGGCGTCGACTGCACGCGCGAGGACCTGCCCCGCTGCGAGCACGACGACTCGTTTGTGGCGACGGTCCCGGTCGAAGACGTGCTGGGGGAGCTGGAGGAGCTGCTCGCCGGCCGGTGACCCGGGGTGCTCGCGGGGCGGTGCGTCGGTGCGGGGGCCGGGTGGTGAGCCGGGGTGCTCGCGGGGGTTGGGCCTGGGCACTCGCTGGGCGGGGAGCCGGGGTGGTGGCGGGGCGGTGAGCCGAGGCGGGGGCCGGGTGGTGAGCCGGCGCGCTCGCGGGGCGGTGCATCGGTGCGGTGGCCGGGTGGTGAGCCGGGGTGCTCGCGGGGCGTTGGGCCAGGGCGCTTGCCTGGGCGGCTCGTCGGCGCGGCGGCCGGGCGGTGGGCCGGGGTGCTTGCCGGGCGGTGCGTCGGTGCGGTGGCCGGGTGGTGAGCCGGGGCGCGCGTGGGGCGTTGGGCCGAGGGTTCGCGGGGTGGTGAGCCAGGGCGCTTGTCGGGCGGTGCCTCGACGCGGTGGCCGGGCGGTGGGCGGGCGCGCTTGTGGGGGGTTGGGCCTGGGCGTTCGTGGGGCGGCGAGCCGGTTGCTTGGCGGGGCCAGCCGTGTGTCGGCGCGGTGGCGGGGTGGTGAGCCGGGGCGCTTGCCGGGCGGTGCCTCGGCGCGGTGGCCGGGTGGCTAGCCGGGGCGCGCGTGGGGCGTTGGGCCGGTATTCGCGGGGTGGTGAGCCAGGGCGCTTGTCGGGCGGTGCCTCGACGCGGTGCCTCGACGCGGTGGGCGGGCGCGCTTGTGGGGGGTCGGGCCTGGGCGTTCGCGGCACGGCGAGCCGGGGTGCTCGGCGGGCGGTGCCTCGGCGCGGTGGCCGGGCGGTGGGCCGCGCGTTCGCCGACCGGTGAGCCGGTGCACCGCCGTCCGGGGAGCTGCGCCGTGGCGCGGCGCGCGGCCGCGCCACCGCGACCTCAGCCCCGGTCGTCGTCGGACTCCACGCGGGCGGCCGAGATCAGCTCGGTCCAGCTGCCGTAGCTCACCGGCGGGATCGCGCGCAGCGCGGCGGCCGTGTCGTCGTCGGCGCCGTTGCGTTCCGCGCACTCCAGGATCCGCGGCTTCTCCGCCGGGAAATCCAGGTCCTGCAGCGCGGCCTCCAGGCTCTCCCGGGTCGTGGTGCGGTTCATCGGCGTCCCTCCTTTCCCGCCTGTGGGCTTGCCGCCCGCGGCGAGCCCAAACAGGTCAGCGCGGCGCGGCCGTCTCCAGCACCCGCACCGAGCGGGCCACCGCGAGCAGCGCCGCGTCCTCGGCTTGCCGCATCACCGTCGTGACCCGGTCGAACCGCAGCCTGCCGTCCAGCTCACGGTGGTGTGCGGACAGTTCGTCCAGGTAGCCGGGCAGGTCGGCGAGCCGGTCGTCGCTCTGGTCCAGGCACGCGACCGCGCCGGCCAGCTGGTCGAGCAACCGCGCGTACTCCGCGGTGAACTCCGGGTCGGCCTCGTCCTGCTGGGCGGCGGTCACCAGTGCCTCCGTGATGCGCTTGACCTGCTCGGAGACCTCTTTGAGCACGCTCAGCGGCGATTCGAAGGCCGACGGCAGCGGCAGGCTCCCGCGGCGGCGGTGCACCAGCCACCGGATGTTGAACCGCACGCTCTCGCGTCCCCAGCTGACCGCCTCGTCGGCCCGCACCACTGTCGAATCGAGGCGGCGGGCGTGCCGCAGCCAGCGGGTGGCGGTGTCGGTGTCCCAGTCGTCGCGCAGGTCGCCGGCGATCGACTGCAACAGGTCGCGCACCTCGGCCGCGAGCGCGGTCACCGCGTCGCGCGTGTGGCGCAGGTGCACCGGCGGCAGGACCACCGTGTTCACCACCACCCCGATCGCGGCGCCGAGCAGGCTCTCACCCATGCGTTCGGCCAGGTAGAGCAGGTTGCCTGCGGTGCCGTAGGAGATCATCAGCAGCGCGGTCACCCCGACCCAGATGCCGCTGCCGCCGAACCGGTGCCACTGGCCGAGCAGCATCCCGACGAACACCGCGGCCGCGAGCGCCAGCGCCGGCTGCGGTATCAGGTGGGCGGCGGCGTAGGCGAGGGCCAGCCCGAGCAGCAGCGCCGCGGTCTGCTGCGCGGCGTTGGTGAGCGAGCGGTAGACCGTCGCGGTCATCAGGAACACGGCGGCGTACGGCGCCATGAACGACTGCGGCGACGGGATGACCACGCGCGCGGCGAGCCAGGCGAGCACCGCGGCGAGCGCCATCTTGACCGCCTGCAGCACGGCCTCGCGCTCCCGTCCGGGGAAGCGCGCGGCCCGCCGCAACCAGTACCAGGGGGACAAAATTCGTGCCATCGATGTGGCGGTACCCGGTCACACTGTCCGGCATGCGCATCAGGACTGCGACCGCGGCCGATTTCGACCGGCTGCCGGAGGTCGAACGGTCGGCGGGCGAGTGCTTCCGGGACATCGGGATGCCCGAAATCGCCGACGACGTGCTGCCGACACCCTTGGAGCTCGCGAGCTACCCCTTCGCGTGGGTGGCCGACGACCCGGAACCGGTGGCGTACCTGGTCGCGGCGCCGGTGGACGGTGCCCTGCACATCGAGCAGGTGTCGGTGCACGCCTCCCGGGCCCGGCGCGGGATCGGGCGGGCGCTGATCGAGGAGGCCGCGCGGGCGGGTTTCCCGGCGCTGACGCTGACCACGTTCGCCGACGTGCCGTGGAACGCGCCGTACTACGAGCGGTGCGGCTTCGTCCGCCTGGCCGGGCACGAGCTGACGCCCGGGCTGCGCCGGATCCGCGCGGCGGAGGCGGCGCGGGGACTCGACCGCTGGCCCCGGGTCGCGATGCGCCGCGCCTGAGCCCGCCCGCGCGTCAGCGTGCGCGCACGGACTCCAGCAGGTCGATGGCGACCTGGCGGAGTTTGATGTTCTGCCGCTGCGACTGGTCCACCAGCCGGTCGAAGGCTTCGCTCGCGCTGATGCCGTGCACCGCCATCAGCACCCCCTTCGCCTGGTCGATCTCGGCGCGCGAGGTGAGCGCGCTCTCCAGGTGCCGGATCTGCTGGCGCGCGTGGTACCAGCGGCGCGCGTTGCTGATCGCCGCGGAGGCGGCGCCGGTGAACAACCGCATCAGCTTCTGGTCGAACGGGTCGAACGCGCCATCCACCCGGCTGTACAGGTTCAGCGAGCCGACGAGCTCGTCGCCGTCGCGGCCCGCGCCGAGCATCAGCGGCACGGCCAGGAACGCAAGGACACCGCGGTCCTGCGCGGCGGCGGCGAACTCGGGCCAGGTCCCATTGTCCGGTTTGGACACCGCGCGGACCGGTTCGCGCGTGCGGACGGCCAGCAGGCAGGGGCCGTCGCCCGCGTCGTACTGGGCCTGGTCGATCCCGGTCAGCTGGTTGTCGGTGGTGGCCGCGGTGCGCGGCCCGGTGTCGTCGAGCAGCGTGACGCTGACGGCGTCGGCGTCCGCGATCGCGTTCACGGCGGTCTCCGCAAGCCGCCGCAGCACCGCGTCGAGTGGCTCCTCTTCGTCGATGCCGAGCCGCAGGTTCTCCAGTGCGAGGGTGACGTCGTCGAGTCTGGCCAGTGGCTCGGGCCGCTCGGATCTGGTCATGTGTGGGTTCTCTCCGCGAGTGCGCTGCCGGGCACACCGCCGGACCGCCGCGCGGAACGCGGGCGGTGTACGGGTGCCGTGATGTGGTGGGTGATCCGGGATCCGGGGTGGATCAGAACCGGAGCCTGCCCCCCAGCACGTTCGAGCACGGCGGGGATGAATGCGGACGTATCCGCCTGGGGTCGTTCATCGTCAAGCCCTTCGCCTCGTGGTGCCGTCCGCCGTTCGGACGGCGTTGGGCGCCGGCTGCTTGACGCTGGCCAGGATCATACGTGCCCCCGCGACGGCGACAAACAGAGCCCGGAGAAGTGGGGATCGGGCTCGCGGTCAGGAATCCGGCCGGTCCACCTGCGCCCACAGGCTCGGCAGGTTGACCACGATGCCTTCCTGGCTGCTGCGCGCGATGATCACGACCGCGTCTTCGTCGCCGGGGTTCTCCTCGCGGTGCGGAACCCAGGGCGGCACGAAGATGTAGTCGCCCGGCTCGGTCTCCAGCCGGATCTCCTCGTCGCCGTCGGCGAACACGAACACCGGGTGCCCGGACTTGACGTAGATCGCCGTCTCGGCTTCGCCGTGGTGGTGGTCACCCGAATTGGTGTGCGGGCCGACGTGCGTCTCGCCCATCCAGACCTTCTCCGAGCCTGCTGTCTTGCCGGACACCGCCTCCAGCCGCCGCATGCCGCTGGTCTGCGCGGTGTCGCCGGTCAGTTCGCCGCCCTTGATGTGGCGCAACGGGCGGTGCCAGGCCTCGGTCACGGGACGTCCTTCCGATCCGGTGGAGCTCTCCGTCACACGGTAGCCGGTTTCGGCGGCCCCGATCGGGGAACGGCCTGTGGTGAAGGTGTGACAACGACTGCGAGGAGGTCGGAAACCGATGGCGCAGCTCGTGCGCGACGTGATGACCCGCAACCCGGTGACGCTGTCCGCGGACACCCCGGTGCGGCAGGCCGCGCAGGCGATGCGGGAGAAGGACATCGGGAACGTGCTGGTGCGCGACGGCGACCGCCTGGCCGGAATCGTCACCGACCGGGACCTGGTGGTGCGTGCGCTGGCGGAGAAGGACGACCCACGGAGCTGCACGCTCGGCGAGGTGTGCAGCGGCGAACTGGTCACCGCGCGCCCGGAAGAGCCCGCGGACGCCGCCATCCAGCGGATGCGGCAGCACGCCGTGCGGCGGATCGCGGTGGTCGACCACGACCAGCCGGTCGGCGTCGTGTCGGTCGGGGACGCCGCGATCGAGCGCGACCCGTCGTCGGCGCTCGGCGACATCAGCGCGGCGCGCGGCAACGCGTAGCCCGAGTGGGCGGCCCGGATCGGGGTAACCGCCCGCCATGACGAACACAGGAACCAGACCGCTCGCGGTCGTCACCGGTGCCTCCACCGGGATCGGGCGCGAGCTGGCGAAACAGTTCGCCTCGCACGGCTACGACCTCGTGATCGCCGCGGAGAACGCGGAACTGGACGACGCGCAGCGCGAGTTGCTGGCGCTCGGCGCGCAGGTCCTGGCCGTGCGGGGCGATCTCGCGAGTTACGACGGGGTGGAGAACCTGGTCGCCGCGGTTGCGTCGGTGGACCGGCCGCTGGCCGCGCTGGCCGTCAACGCCGGGGTCGGGGTCGGCGGCGCGTTCGTGGACGGCTCGCTGCGTGACGAGCTGAACGTGGTCCACCTGAACGTCACCTCTGCCGTGCACCTGACCCGCCGCCTGCTGCCGGGAATGGTGGAGCAGGCGGCGGGCCGGGTGTTGTTCACGTCCTCGGTCGCGGCGATGACCCCCGGGCCGTTCCAGGCCGTCTACGGTGCGAGCAAGGCGTTCCTGGCCTCGTTCGCCGAGGCGTTGCGCGAGGAGCTGAAGGACAGCGGTGTGACGGTCACCGCCCTGCTGCCGGGGCCGACGGACACCGAGTTCTTCGAGCGGGCCGGGATGACCGACACCAAGATCGCCCAGGGCCCCAAGGACGATCCCGCGGAGGTCGCCGAGCAGGGGTTCGCCGCGATGATGGCAGGCAAGGACAAGGTGGTCGCCGGTTCGGCGCGCAACAAGGTCCAGGCCGCGGCGGCGCGGGCTGTGCCGGACACGGTGAAGGCGGCGATGCACCGCCGGATGGCTGAACCGGGTTCCGCCGGTCAGTCCTGAGTGGACGCCTCCAGGAGCACCCCGGCGAGCTCGTCCGGCGCGGTGACCATGCACTCGTGGCCGGTGCGCAGCCCGGTGACCGGCCACCCGGCTTCCCGCGCCAGGCGGGCCAGCGGCATCCGCTCGTTGTCCAGGCACACCACGGCGTGGCAGGGGATGGACTCGACCGCGCCGGTCAGCGTCGTCGGCTCGGCGAACGACCGGCGCGGGTGCGGGGCCATGTTCGCCTCCAGCCACTTCACGTCGGCGGGGTCGGTGACGCCGACGGCCGCCGCGGGTGGCACGCCGATCAGCCCGTCGACCGTCATCGAGTCCACCCACTCGGTGAACCGCCCCGGCGCGCGGCTGTCCAGCGACTCGCCGTCCCCGCCGAACCACGCGTCGACGAGCACCAGCCGCGCGACGCGTTCCGGCACGCGGTCGGCGGCCTCCCGCACGACGAAACCGGCGTAGCTGTGCCCGACGAGCACGACGTCGTCCAGGTCCGTCAGCAGGGCGGCCACCTCGGCGGCGTGCGTGTGCAGGCCGGCGCCGGCGTCCATCGGCAGGTCCGGGGCGATCACGCGGTGACCCCGTTCGCGCAGCCGGGCCGCCACGCGGTCCCAGCACCAGCCGCCGTGCCACGCGCCGGCCACGAGGACGTACGTGCTCATGCCGCCTCCCGCCACTCGGTGAACCGCTTGCCCGCCTCGTCGGTGGACAGGCCCAGCTGCTCGCACATCCAGTGGAAGTCGAAGAAGAACCGCTCGTGGGCGATCAGGCCGCCACGCACCTGCCAGTGGCAGGCGAACGGCAGCTCGAACGACTTCCCGGTCGGTTCGATCCCCGCCAGCGCGCCGCGCATCGTGGCGCTGATCGTGCCCGAGCAGACCACGAGGTCCCCGGCCGTGCGCAGGTAGTCGGCGCGCACGCGGTAGTCGGGGAACGCGCGGAAGAACCCGGCGAACTGGCGCTCGGCCTCCGCGGTGCCGTGCGCGACGGCCCGGAAGGGGACGGTTTCGATGACCACGCCGGGGTGGCACCGGGCGAGCGCGGCGCCGGTGTCGGCGCGGCTCTTGGCTTCGGCGTAGGCGCGGACTGTGCTTTCCACGGTTCCTCCTCAGTCGGTGACGGTCAGGACGACCTTGCCGGTGGTGCGGCCCTCGGCGAGCAGGCTCAAGGCGCGCTGGGCCTCGGTAAGCGGGAACGTTTCGCTGACGTGCGGCGACAACTGTCCCTTGTGGACCAGATCGGTGAGCGCGGCGAGCCCGGCCGCGTCCGGGTCGACGAGGTAGCCGGCCGCGCGCACGCCGAGTTCCGCGGCGCGCTCGTGCAGGCCCGGCGTCCACGCGGACTGGCCGCTGACCAGCAGTCCGCCCGGCCGGAGGGCGCGCAGCGCGGTCAGGCCGTGCTCGCCGCCGAACATCTGGACCACCACGTCCACGTCCCGCGCGGGCGGCCCGGTCCGGTGGTCGGTCACCTCGTCGGCGCCCAGCGCGCGTACGAACTCGTGCTTCGGCGGGCTCGCCGTGCCGATCACGTACGCGCCGCGGGCCTTGGCGATCTGCACGGCGAGATGCCCGACGCCGCCGGCCGCGCCCGAGACCAGGACACGTTGCCCGGCCGACACGCCGGCCACTTCGGTGAGGATCTGCCACGCCGTCAGCCCGGCGAGCGGCAGGGCGGCGGCGTCGGTGAAGCCGAGCCCCTCCGGCATCGGCGCGAGGTGGCGGGCCGGGGCGGTCAGGTAGTCGGCGAACGCGCCCGCCGCGCGCGGGAACCACGGCATGCCGTAGACGCGGTCGCCGGGCGCGAACCGCGTCACGCCGTAGCCGACCTGCTCGACCGCCCCCGCGACGTCCCAGCCGTGGGTGTGGGGCAGCGACAGGACCATGTTGTAGGCCTGGCCGATCGCGGTGTAGTGGTCGACGGGGTTGACGCCCGCCGCGAAGACCCGGACCAGGACGTCGCCGGGGGCGGGCCGCGGTGCGGGCACCTCGGCCACTTCGAGCGGGTCGCCCCACGCCCGCTGCAGTACCGCTCGCATGTCGTCTCCTCTAAGTTGGTGGACACCCGTACGGTAAGTTCGCGCGGTTGAAGACGACAATTCTCCGCAGGGAATCGAGCAGGCGGTGGACGGCTGTCCGGGATAGACTGGCCGGGTGGCTGACGTGCACGTGGACAAGCGGGTGCAGCGCGGGCTGCGCTCGCGGCGCGCGATCCTGGACCGGGCGATGGACATCGCCTCCGTGGAGGGGCTGGAGAGCCTGTCCGTGCGCCGGCTGGCGACCGAGCTGGACGTGAGCAAGAGCGGGGTGTTCGCCCAGTTCGGCTCGAAGGAGGAGCTGCAGCTGGCGACGGTGCGCGCGGCCGTCGAGGTGTTCGTCGGCAAGGTCGTGAAGCCCGCGCGGAAGGCGCCGGCGGGGCTGCGGCGGGTGTGGGCGCTGGCCGAGTCGTGGCTGGCGTACGTGCGGCAGCCGGTGTTCGCGGGCGGGTGTTTCTTCGTCGCGACCGCGGCCGAGTTCGACGCGCGCCCCGGCCGCGTGCGCGACGCGATAGCCGCCGGTCGGCGGGACTGGCAGACGCTGTACCGCACGACGATCGCCGAGGCGCAGGAGCTCGGCGAGATCGATCCGGACGTGGACCCGGCGCAGCTGGCCTTCGAGCTGGACGCGCTCACCAGGGCCGCCGCCGAGGACGCCCTCCTGCACGACGACCCGTCCCGCTACGACTACGCCCGCACGGCGGTCCGCGCGCGGCTGGCGGCGGTGGCGACGCCGGACGCGCCCGCCCTGCCGGTGGACTGAGAAGTTCCGTGCCCGGCGGTTAGCGAACCCGCCCTGGTGGAACACGTCCGGCATGAAGGTCGTGGTCACCGGGGCGTCCGGCAGCATCGGCACCGCGTTCCTGCGCGCGGCCGCGCGCAGGCCGGACTGGGAGGTCGTGGGGCTGGCGCGGCGGATTCCGGACGCTCGTCCACCGTATGTCAGCGCCCAGTGGGTCGACTGCGACCTCGACTCCGACTCCGCCCCGGACGTCCTGCCGAAGGTCTTCGCGGGCGCGGACGCCGTCGTCCACCTCGCCTGGGCCATCCACCCGGGTGTCGACGAGCCGCCCCGCAACCGGACCAACATCGAGGGTTCGCAGGAGGTCCTGGCCGCCGTCGCCGAGGCCGGGGTGCCGCAGCTGGTCTGCGCGTCCTCCGTCGCCGCCTACACCCCGGCCCCGCGCTGGACCCGCGTCGACGAGGACTGGCCGCGCACCGGCGTCCCGGGCAGCGCCTACAGCCGTGACAAGGCGCGCCTGGAACGCCTCGTCGAACTGTTCGCCCGGCAGCACCCGGACGTGCGGGTCGCGGTGTTCCGGCCGTGCGCCGTCGCCCAGTACGACTCCGGTGCGCAGCTCGCGCGGTGGACGCTGAGCCCGCTCCTGCCCACCGCGTTGATCGGCAACCGCCTGCTGCCGGTGCCGCTGTGGAGTGGTCTGCGTGGCCAGGTCGTGCACGCCGACGACGTCGCCGACGCGATCTGCCTCATGCTCGACCAGCGCGCGGAGGGTGCCTTCAACCTCGCTTCCGAACCGGTGCTCGGCGTCAACGACCTCGCCGAACTGTTCGGCGGTTTCCGCGTCCCGGTGCCGCGGCGGCTGGTCACCACCCTGGCCCTGCCGACGTGGCGGCTCGGGTTGCAGCCGATGCACCCGGGCTGGCTCAGCCTCGCCGACAAGGCCCCGCTGATCGACACCACTCGCGCCCGCGCCCACCTCGGCTGGGAACCGCGGTACGACGCGAAGGAGGCGCTGGCCGAACTGGTCGCCGGGATGCGCGACGGCAGCGGTACGGGCAGTGGACCGCTCGCGCCGCGGGGTGCGGAATCGTGGCTGCAGCGGTTGGCTGGGATCAGGCTGGGGCGGCCCAGTCGTCAGACGCAGGCCTAGAAGGGAGCTTCGTGACCGAAACTGTCGACGCGGTCGTCGTGGGGGCGGGCCAGAACGGCCTCGTGGCGGCGAACGTGCTCGCCGACGCCGGGTGGAGCGTGCTCGTGCTCGAAGCCGCGCCGGAGCCCGGCGGCGCGGTGCGCAGTGCCGAGGTCACCGCGCCCGGGTTCCGCAGCGACCTGTGCAGCGCGTTCTACCCGCTCGGTTACGCGTCGCCGGTGCTGCGTGAGCTGGGGCTGGACTCCTACGGCCTGGTGTGGAAGCACGCGCCGCTGGTGCTGGCCCACGTCCTGCACGACGACCGGTGCGTGGCGTTGTCGCGGGACCTCGACGAGACGGCCGCATCGGTGTCCACGTTCGCCGCCAAGGACGGCGACGCCTGGCGCGACGCGTTCGCGCAGTGGCAGAGGGTGCGGGACGACCTGCTGGAATCGGTGCTGCGCCCGTTCCCGCCGGTGCGGTCGGCGTCGAGGCTGGTGCGCCGGATCGGGGTCGCGGAGACCCTGCGGCTGGTGCGGATGGTGACGCTGCCGGTGCGGCGGCTGGGCGAGGAGCTGTTCGACGGCGAGGGCGCGCGGTTGTTGTTCGCCGGCAACGCCCTGCACACGGATCTCGGTCCGGACAACGCGGGCAGCGGCGTGTTCGGGTGGCTGCTGGGGATGGCAGGGCAGGACGTGGGTTTCCCGGTGCCGGAGGGCGGCGCGGACCGGATCATCACCGCGCTGGTGCGCCGTCTCGCGGATCGCGGTGGCCGGGTCGAGTGCAACCGCCGGGTGCGGGACGTGTTGATCGCGGGCAACCGGGCGATGGGTGTGCGGGACGAGCACGGTGAACTGGTGCGGGCCAAGCGGGCGGTGCTGGCGGACGTGCCCGCCCCGGCGCTGTACCGGGAGCTGGTCGGGGAGGAGCACCTGCCCGGCAGGTTGGTGTCCGACCTGGACCGTTTCCAATGGGACAACGCGACGATCAAGGTCGACTGGGCGTTGGATGGGAAGATCCCGTGGACGGCCGAAGAGGCGCGCCGGTCGGGCGTGGTGCACCTGGACGCGGACCTCGATGGACTGACCGCGTACGGCGCGGACCTGGCGTGCAGCCGGGTGCCCGAGCAGCCGTTCCTGTTGCTGGGCCAGATGACGACGACGGACCCGTCCCGCTCCCCGGCGGGCACCGAGTCGGTGTGGGCGTACACGCACGTCCCGCGCGGCGAGCGTTGGGACAGGGACCGGCTGGAGCGCTACGCCGACCGGATGGAAGAGGTCATCGAGCGCCGCGCACCCGGCTTCCGAAGCCTGATCAAGGCGCGGTGCCCGCAGGGGCCGGCGGAGCTGGAGGCGCTCAACCCGAGCCTCGTGCAGGGCGCGATCAACGCCGGCACAGCGGCGATCCACCAGCAGTTCGTGTTCCGCCCAGTGCCAGGCCTTTCGCGGGCCGACACCCCAGTCGATCGGCTCTACCTGGCCGGAGCTTCGGCCCACCCGGGAGGCGCGGTGCACGGCGCCCCAGGAGCCAACGCAGCACGAGCAGCCTTGGCGCGCAACAGAATCACCGGCGGCCTATACGGAAGTGCGATCCAAGCAGCACAACGAGCCATCTACTCGTAGCAAACCGCCACCCGGCAACGCAAAGCAGCCGACCACTCCAACCAGACCTCCCCCGCCCCCGATCCACAGCCGATCTTTAGTCGCCGACCAGCCGTGTCAAGGCACGCTTTCCCGCCTTGACACGGCTGCTCG